>CAYXQX010000085.1:10293-10950 GCA_964467485.1 uncultured Porphyromonadaceae bacterium
GAACGAATTGGTAATTGGTACATATGGGAGGGGCATTTATAAGATGGACATTAGCCCTATTCAGCAAACCAATGATGGAATACTTGGGAAGGATTTACATCTCTTTGATATAAGAGATGCACAACTTCCTAAGAAACGGGATTATGATGGTGACTGGTTTTTTGAAACAGCAAAATATCCGGAGTTTCTCTTCTACATGAAATCAGGAGGAAATTATAAGCTGGAAGTATCAGATGAGGCAGGAGAGGTGATAAAAACTATTGAAGAAAGTGGAATTAAAGGGATCAACAGAATAGAATGGGATTTGGTAAAGGCTGAGGCAAAGTATTCAAAATCTGCTTACAAAGGAGGCACCAGCCTATATCCAGCAGGTAATTATCAGGTAAAGCTCACCTCAAATGGTAAATCAATATCCGGAATATTAAATATATCACAAGGCAAGGCCATCGATTAAGCTAATAGGCATTCATTAAAAATATGTAACTTTAGGATTGTTCCCCCTAATTTAATAGTTCATCTAATGAAGAATTATAAAAATTCTACGACTGGTGTCTGGTGGGGAAATCTCCAAATAATTCTATTCCCTGCATTATTTTTCATTATTTCTAATTTCTCAGGAATATCTCAGGATGTTAGAATAAACGGGATTATCATTGA
>CAYXQX010000086.1:0-10916 GCA_964467485.1 uncultured Porphyromonadaceae bacterium
CAATGCAGTAAGATAAAGATCAAAAGTGCTGGAGATTAAAACAGAATCCATCTCGCCCAATCCCTGAGGCTTAACTTTCACATCAAACCATTTTGCCTGGTGATCAGAAGGGTGAGGAAATATACTTAATAGATTACCGTTAACAGCCATATAGAAAACATTGATCTTCTCATCAAGCTTAATAATGGCCTTATCCGTTCCATTCCTAACATTTGGCTTCTTTGCATATGCATCATTAACCATTCCATTAAGCATGTACTGTCCGTCCTTAAAGAAAGAACTAAATGGCACTTTAGTGCTATTGAGGCCTAATAATGCTGCCAACTCAGGCGTCTCGACTTTAAATATTCTTTGCTGTTCCCAATACACCGGGTTCATCAATGCCCTGAGCCAGAATTCCTCGGGATGCATCCCATCAAGTTTATTATTACCACTAATTTTCTTTACAATATCCTGAGCCAGAGTATTCACCGGCATAAAGCGCCCTTCAGAGCTATGAACCCATAACTTTCCAAACTCTTTAATCTCATTCTTGTCGAGTTGATGTATCGGGCCAATAGGAGTATTACCCTGAGCAAAGGAAGATCCTAAACCCGACAAAAGAAAGATGGCAAGCATCGAAACAACACCTTTTTTGGTAGCTTTAACCAACTGTCCAAATCTACTATTACGAGCAAACAATGCCATGATTATTGTAAGTATCATCATAAAATAGCCGATGTAAGTAATCGTAGTCCCCACCTTGTCATGATTGACACTGAGTATAGTACCTTTTTCATCCTCATTATCGTATCCCGATTGGTAAAAACGATATCCTCTGTATTCCAATACATTATTCATAAATATTCTATGTTGCTCTTCCACCCCTTTTTGCGGATCAATTAACATAACCTCACTAGCAAACGAGGATGCACTCATTGTGCCCGGATATCTGTCCAATTGAAAATCTAATAGTTTAAGAGCAAATGGTAATTTTGTTTCCATCGTTCCAAACCCGACAGAAAATTTTATTCCCCCAATATTGAAATCATACGGCATCAATGGTCGATTAGTAAAACCTCGTAAGAGTAGCTCTTCATTAACACCATTAATCTTCACTTTTAAACTTAATGCATCAGGTTGATTTGGACTAGCCCCCCCCATCTGTTGAGCCATTGCTCTACCCGACACATAATCAGTACTCTTAAATTTAAACTTATTACCGAATGCTTTAACACTAAGATTTACCTGACCAGGGCTGACAGGAGTGATGAGAACACTCTGACGGTCAGTGACAATCTCCCCATTCTGCTCCATCTCAAAATAAAAATAAGGAGTATAGCTAGCCAGGCTATTTGATGTTGCCCCTTCGCGAATATGCATCGATCCATCGAAACCAATAAATCTGGTTACAGATGCTCCGAGAATAATAAGGAGAAATGACAGATGGAACAAAAAAACCGGAAGTTTCTTAAGCCGGTACAACTTATACTTGAATATATTGTAAGCAATATTCAAAAAGGTTAGCAAAATCACCAGCTCAAACCACTTGGCATTGTAAATTAGAGCCTTCGCAGCAGTTGCCCCATTTGCGCTCTCAACAAAAGTAGCAACCGCCATACCTACTGCCAGTATACCCAGTAATATTCCCATGGTGGTCATCGAGAATAATTGCTTTAATAACTTCTTTACCATAACACTAAAATATCTGTATATTCTGTTTATCAGTATATTCTGAATTTACTTTCTATCAAAACTGCCAAAGATAGTACTTAAACATTATCTGCCAAACTTCGACTATTGCTCAGTTAGAGCCCTATGAATAAAATTGTTGAGGGGCAATAAGCCTTGGCATGTATCAATAAGCTTTCTTGAGAAATCAGACTGTGTAATCCATTCATCAGGAATACTCTTACTTGCAATAAAATGCTTATTTTTAATAAGCTCTATCTGCTCAGCATCTGCCGAATAACCTTGAGGCGGCCTTTTTAACTTGTCATTCTCATGGAAAGAATAATTTTCCTTAAACTCTTTGCTTTCCACTATCTCTACTATGTCCTCCGGGAAATTCAATATCTCCCTGCGAATAGCTTTTAGCTGATCCGGACCGGGCTTGTACATGCCTCCTGCAATAAAAGATTCACCATTTTTAATATGTATGTAATAGCCGGGTAGTTGTGATTTCCGCCCTCCACTAATCATATATGCTCCAAAATGTGTTTTATATGGAGTTTTATCCTTCGAAAACCTTATGTCTTTATATATCCGAAAAACAGAATTCTTAGCTGTTGCCCCGGCTACTCTGGGATCCATTAATTGAAGCTCAACAATCAAAGAATCAATAAAAATATCAAATCCTGATTTTGCCTCCAGATATTGCGCTTTATTGGCATTAAACCAATCGCGATTATTATTCTTTTCCAGATCCTTTAAAAATGCTAGTATTGATTTCATATAATAACAAATAATAAAAAGTCGAGTCCCCTCCAAAAAGTCGAAGCGGCACATTTTAATTAGTAATATTTTTAATTTACGCTTGTTTTATAAAGTTACGAAGACCACCGAACAACCCAGCAAGCTAACCTTTATATCTATAACCCAAACTATTAACTAATTGCTCAACTTTAAAAAGATCTGCATCTCCTTTTATTTGAACAGATCCATCACCCAGATCTACTTCTACACTCTCAACTCCATCCAGTCCTTCAATATTTTTCTCAACTGTCGACTTGCAATGGTTGCAGGTCATTCCTTCAATTATTATGTTTGTATATAGACTATCACTCATATCACTATTTTTATTTGTATTATTTCCTGATTTTTTAAATTTCGGACTAAGCCATTTGGTATAAACAGCCATTAATACCATTCCTGACAATAAAACCGTCGATACCAATTTCAACCAATCCGGCAAAAAACCATGCTCATGATCCATAATGGAAAAATTTGTAAACCATGAAGCCGGCAAGAATTCATTCACTATTACACCAAAAGTCAGCGCCCCGGCAATAATAGAAAAAAGGTAGATTATCAATGCCTTGCGTCCCATTGTTTTTCCAATAACAGTCATGGTAGCAACATTAGTTGCAGGCCCGGCCATTAAGAACACCAGGGCAGCGCCAGGAGATAAGCCCTTTAGCAGAAAAACGGCTGCGATTGGAATCGATCCGGTGGCACAGACATACAAAGGAATAGAGGCCACAAGAATCATGGTCATTTCCAGCCAGGGATTGCCTATATAGCTCGTAAAGAAACTATCAGGTATGACAACAGAGAGCAATGCTGCAGCCAAAAGGCCAATTAACAACCACTTAACGATATCCTCTACCAATTCTCCAAAACCATAAGATAATACCAACTTCAGGCTTTTACCTAGAGATTTCTTTCCCACAGTACCTGTATCATTTTTCAAATTCATAGCAGTGGCACTCAACTGATCTTTGTCAATCCTATGACTCAAACCACCACCGAGGATTCCGGTCAGGAATGCTACCAGAGGCCGTATTATTGCGAATGGCAGACCAAGCAGACTATAGGTCGCCAGAATAGAATCAACGCCTGTCTGTGGAGTTGAAATAAGGAATGATGTTGTAGCTCCTTTTGTAGCTCCATTCTGATAGAAAGACACTCCGGCAGGTATTACACCACAAGAACACAGAGGCATAGGAACGCCTAGAAGAGCAGCATTTACAACTGAACCAAAGTTTCTTCGCCCCAGATACCTGGTGATTTTATCGATCGGGAAAAAAGCTTTTAATAAGCCGGCAAAGAGAAATCCCAATATCAGGAAAGGAGCCATTTCACTTAACAAAAAATAAAATTCAGCACCAAACTCTTTTATCCAGTTTATTATCATTAGAGTTTAACAATTCGCCTGAATAATAGTTGAAAAGTTTAAGCACAAAATTAATAGAAAATCACCCTGATTATTTGTCGTCATCCACTTCCTCATAATCAACGTATTCACCTTCATCTTTAGTAATAATCTTTTTATTTTTTGGCGGTTCAGGGGGAGACTGAAAAGAGTCTGAAGGCGGTTTCCTACTGGTAAACATACCAATAAAAAGCATCTTTATTAGCTTGTAAACCACGTAGACGGCTAGTAATATTGCGAGAAAGCGAAACATATTATTCGCAAAGATAGAAAAATGACTTAAATCCCTAGTGAAAGGTGCTCCACCAGTATCTTCACTCCTATCCCAATCAATACCAAACCGGCAACTATTTCTAGTCGAAGGTGGGTCAGGCGGGAGAAGTGAGCACCAAGGAGAACTCCGGCAGTTGATATAACAAAAGTGGTTAGTCCAACAATAAGGCCTGCAAGCCAGAGATTCACACCGATGAGTCCAAAACTAATACCAACTACAGTGGCATCAATGCTAGTAGCAAACCCCATTGTTAAGAGGTTTTTTAATAACAACAGGTTGCCTCGGGGAACATTGGGCTTATGACGAATACCATCAATAAGCATCTTGCTGCCAACAATAGTTAAAAGGACGAAGGCTACCCAGTGGTCAATAGATTGTATAAGGTCTTTTAATCCCAATCCAACCAGCCCGCCAATTATTGGTGCAATACCCTGAACAAGACCCAGAACAAAGCCAACCCTAAGGGCATTTTTTATCATTACCGATTTGGTAACAACACCAGTGCATACAGAAACTGCAAAAGAGTCAACCGCCAACCCAAAAGCAGCAAGAAATAGATAAAGAAAGCTCATTACGAAATTTTGCCCAAAAGTAAGAAAGAATTATTTCACCCGGTAATTATACAAGAACAGATTATCTCCTCCTACCAAGAGATTGAATTCATTTGAGGAGCCTGATAAATAACCGATGGAAAACATCGTCCTTCCTCTCAAAGGAAATCCATCATAAAGAGTGCCATCAGAATTAAAAAGATAAATCTCCTCTCTGCTCCTGGTTACAATACCAATCTTCTTCTCATTCCCGGGAAATCGGTAAATGGCGGGTGGATGAGTTATTTCAGCATCCATTTTCTTAATGAACATCTCCTCCCCATTTGCACTGTATACCTCTAAACGATTGTCCTCCAGATAAATAAAATCCCGGTTACCATCTTTATCCAGATCTTGAAATTCAAAGTAATGGCCGGATTCAAATTCTTTAA
The DNA here is from genome assembly GCA_964467485.1 of uncultured Porphyromonadaceae bacterium. Taxonomy (GTDB): domain Bacteria; phylum Bacteroidota; class Bacteroidia; order Bacteroidales; family UBA12481; genus JAUVKA01. The sequence goes on from CAYXQX010000086.1 coordinate 5,110, forward strand.
GCGTTTTGCTTTCAACTTTTCCGTCGAAATACACATAATATACCGTTCCTTCAACATCAGTAACCACCAGGCGGGCACCATGTCCGGATGAAGACCCTTCGAAAATCATATTATTATTCTCTGATCGTGCAAACTGCTTTTCAGGCTTCACTCTTTCATTACCCCTCCGATCCAGAATATACACTCTTCTCTCATCAGAGAATATTATATAATCCTTACTTCCAATACGTTGAAACAAAACTGGTTGATTTACAACACCCTCAGTCTTATCAAACCCCCAACCCTTAACCAGACTCCCCCTCTTATCGTATAAATAAACTTGCTGATCCTCACAGGCAATAAATATTCGATAATCTCTGCTGTTATCATAATCAAACAAGGCCAAGCCATTAGTAGCTTTGGATCTCAGGTTTATGGGATATTTATCAACATAATTACCCTCCCTGTCAATCAGATGTATACGATTATCTGTTGAGAAGAGATATTGCAGCCTTCCATTTCTGTAATAATCAATCTGATATACCTCTGAACGTATTGCTTCTTCCATAGGCAAGTGCCAGAGTATCCGGCCAGAGTTATTAACCAGATATAACTTATTTGCCTCATCCTGGACAAGGATTTCCCTTGCTCTGGTACTGTGGTTAGTAACCATTACAGGTTTGAAATTCAATGTTGTTTCCAACCTGCTCTCCCAAACAGTCTCCGGCCTGTCGGGCGAATTATCAGCAAACTTTATTATGAGGTTATGAAAAAACAGTCCGTTCCTGGGATGATTTTGAATCTGTAAAGAAAAAGCCCCGATTCTTTGTAAAAATTCCTCATTTTTTGGAACCCAACTGTCCCAGAAAGAGTTCAATTTCTCTCCATAGTATGATCCGGAACGGAAAGGTGCTGAATAGAAGTAAAAATTAGATCTGCTAACAATTAACTCGACAGTGCTTTGAAAGGTTAAATCAGTGGAGAGCGTTTTATTCAATTCGTTGAAATAAATTATATCCTGAATAGCCTGTCGTGAATCAGCCATTATCAGGTAGTTTCCTGCAAAACCAAAAAATTTCCCGGTAATCTCGCCAAACATAGGTCCAAAAACTATCTCTGGTAATCTCTGGACCGGCATTTCATAAATCTGAAATTGTCGTTCCTGGTCGATCTTATAGGTGAACTGATAATCCGATAAGCTTTTCCCTTCCCTGCCTCCAATAAGTGTTATCCAGTCACTCAGCGTTTCCATTGCCATATTCCGACTCTGAGTACCAACCACCATCACTGGAGCAAGTCCATCCTTGGAGCCAGGAAGGTAAGCCACCCCGGCTTCACGATCGGCAAAACTCATAAATTGTGAAACAACATTCTGACCAGTCTCCCTAAGCAAATTTTCAATATCCGATTGCCTCTTTCGATAGAAGTCGGTATTGATCAGGTAGGAATTAAGATCCTCCTGAAATTTATCATTATCATTAAAACCAATGGCGAAAAAGCCCATACAATTTGCTGGCAGAACTCTGTCAATTTCAATTTTCTGCGGCTCCTGATTCCTTAAAATATCCAGCCATGCCACTGTATCGCCGGAACTGGCAAACCCATTTAATAAGATGGCATCAGGCCGAAAAGTAAGATCCAGCTCCAACCAGGAGCCAATATCCTTTTTGCCCGAACTAACAACACTATTACCAGTAACGGCTCGTCCGGCAAATGAAGGAAAGCGGGCAAGGTTAACAAATAAATTACCACTTACATTCTGACCCGCTGATAATGCTACCTTTTTAAAATCATCCTGATTTTGAAGGCTGATTCCTTCCCTTACCTGGCGGATGCCTTCTTCCAACAGAATCTCCGACTGACTGATTAATATGTAATCTTTAACCTCAGAGATATAGGTATCTTCCTGACCATCACCAAAAGTGTAGTTGCTTATCTTCGTTCGAACATAGTTTCTTTCTGAATTCTTAGTATAAGGTTTATTCAAACCCTTCAGGACTTTTTCAAAATCCGGCAAACCCACTCTACCCATCGTCCTTATCACAACAAAATAATCAAAATGATCTTCTCCGGTTTGATGCACAGAGAGAAAGAAAGGAACATTTTTAAACCTCTTGAATAAATCATCCTCCCTTTGAATAAGAGTATCAACGTAGTCAAGGCCCTTGGTAAGCGGAGAAAACTCCTCCACAAAGCCTAAAGTTTCCCTAATCCTTCTTGTTGAATTGAGAGTATTCAAGAAATCAGCACTCGATTGATTCTCAAATAGCAGTATGGCATTCTCAGGGACTGCCTCAAAAGAAATATCCCTGTTATCTTTATTATCTATCGTTCGAAAGAAAAAATAAAAGAGAGCCACAGGAATGGCTACAAGCAGCAAAATGATTAATGGTAGGTATTTTTTGAACATAGATAAAAACACTTAAGTTTTCCAAAATTAACTTTTTTTACCTAATGTGTGTGGCTCGCAGCCTTCTAATAGTTATCTTTGAACCCCGAAGCTTTGACCCATTCGGGGAAAACCCCCTACAATTTTTTTTATCATAACACACTGAGCTTCACGGACCTGAGGAGGTTTATTATGGAAGAGAAACAAGGTTTTCTGGTGATGAAATTTGGTGGAACTTCGGTGGGTTCCACTTCCAGAATACGTGAAGTAGCCGGTCTGATTAGCAGTGACATTCCAAAGATAGTTGTTCTTTCCGCTATGTCGGGAACAACCAATTCTCTTGAAGAGTATGCTTCATTCCTTTATAAACAGGACAAAGTTCAGGCGAGGGCATTACTCGCCAGGGTAAAATCAGGATATATTGAAGTGGTAAATAAACTTCTTCAATCACCTGAAGAAAAACAAAGAGGAATTGAACTGCTTGAATCCCATTTCCATTACCTGGAGAGCTTCAATCGGGATATGTTCACTCTATTTGAGGAGAAAGCTGTTCTGGCTCAGGGAGAGATGCTCTCCACTGCACTGATGAACTATTTTCTCAATGAACAAGGAATTTCATCGATAGTGCTACCTGCGCTCAATTTCATGAGAATTGACAAGAATCAGGAACCGGATGAATACTATATTAAAGAGAACCTGGAAAGAGAACTAAAAAAGTATCCTGATGTAAAACTTTTTATTACGCAAGGGTTTATATGTAGAGATGCATTTGGAGAGATCGACAATCTAAAAAGAGGGGGATCAGATTATACAGCATCCCTGCTTGGTGCAGCTGTTGATGCTTATGAGGTTCAGATCTGGACCGATATAGATGGTTTTCACAATAATGATCCACGATATGTGAAAAAAACGAAAGCGATTCGTGAGCTCTCCTTTACCGAGGCAGCTGAGCTGGCCTATTTCGGAGCCAAAATATTGCATCCTACCAGTATAATGCCGGCAAGACAAAAAAGCATCCCGGTAAGGCTTAAAAACACTCTGAACCCTGAATCTCACGGAACACTGATCACCTCAGCAGGAGCAAAAATCGGGGGGCTGAAGGCAGTTGCAGCCAAGGATGGGATTACTGCCATCAGGATAAGATCAGGTCGTATGTTACTGGCCTATGGATTCCTGAGGAAAGTATTTGAAATATTTGAGAGCTACAGAACACCAATCGACATGATTACTACCTCGGAGGTGTCTGTCTCGGTAACAATCGATCAAACAGATCATCTGGATGAAATCATCAAAGACCTTGAGCATTATGCAAATGTGGAAATTCATTCTGATCAGTCTATTGTATGCGTGGTGGGAGATCTTATAGCCGAGAAAGAAGGGGTTGCCAGACAGGTATTCAATGCCCTGGATGATGTGCCGGTAAGGATGATTTCCTACGGATCGAGCAGCAATAATATCAGCATACTCATCTGCACAAAGGATAAAATCAAAGCATTAAATAACCTGAGTAAAAATCTTTTTGAATAATATGAAAACGGAATACCCTGTGCGTCTTTTCTCCGAGCTGGAAACACCTTTCTATTATTATGATACAGGAGTTCTTGATTTCAATATTCAGGAAGCAAAAAAGGCAATAGAGAAATATGGCTTTCATATGCATTACGCTTTGAAAGCTAATGCGAATGACGAGATTTTGGCACCGATGGTAGCTGCCGGTTTTGGAGCAGACTGCGTTAGCGGTGAGGAAATAAAAGCAGCCCTCAAAGCTGGGTTCAAGCCTGATGCTATTGCTTTTGCCGGTGTGGGCAAAAGTAATAAGGAAATACTGACCGGCCTGGAGAATGATATCTTCTCCTTTAACGTGGAATCGACTCAGGAGTTAGTTGAGATAAATAACCTGGCTTCCAAAACAAATAAAATTGCCCGGGTAGCACTTCGGATCAATCCCAATGTGGATGCCAAAACACATCGCTATATAACAACTGGGATCGAGGAGAATAAGTTTGGTCTTAACCCCTGGGAATTCGATGAAATTCTGGAGCTGCTCTCTTCACTTAAAAACATCAAACTGGTTGGCCTGCACTTCCATATCGGCTCACAAATAACTAACCTTGATGTTTTCCGTGGGTTATGCTCCCGTGTTAATGAAATTCAGGAATGGTTTTGGAACCACCGTATAATTACAGAACATATTAATGTTGGAGGAGGTCTGGGTATAGATTATAATAAGCCGGATACACTTCCTGATTTTGACCGGTTTTTCAAGATCTTCAAGGATCACCTCAATCTCCGACCGCAGCAAAAACTGCATTTCGAACTGGGCAGGGCGCTGGTGGCAGCCTCAGGCAGCCTGATATCCAGAGTTCTCTTTGTTAAAAAGGCTGTCACCACCAAATTCGCTATATTAGATGCAGGCATGACTGAACTTATGCGCCCTGCTCTTTATCAGGCCTATCATAAAATTGAGAACCTTTCAGCCGTGGGACCGGAAGAGTCATATGATGTTGTTGGGCCGATTTGCGAATCATCAGATTGTTTTGGCAAATCGGTTCCCCTACCATCCACCAGCAGGGGCGACCTGATAGCAATAAGATCCACTGGAGCTTATGGGGAAGTGATGAGCTCAGAATATAATCTGAGAAAAAAAGCAAAAGCATATTATTCCGATCAAATAATAAAAATATGAGCAGCAAAAAGAGTGTCAATCATCAGGGATCAAGGCCGGTTAGGCTTGTTTTGGAAGATGGAGCGGTATTTTACGGATGGTCATTTGGATACGAAAAATCTGTAGCAGGTGAAGTGGTTTTCAATACCGCTATGGCAGGATACCCCGAGAGTATCACCGATCCTTCCTATCGTGGGCAGATCCTTACCCTCACCTACCCCCTGATCGGGAATTATGGTGTACCGGGGAAACAGATAGAGCACGATCTCCTGAAGTATTTTGAATCAGACGAAATTCATATCTCAGCCCTGGTAATTTCCGACTACTCCTTTAATTACAGTCACTGGAATGCTGATCAAAGTCTGGCCGACTGGCTAAAAGAATCGAAAATCCCGGGCATTTATGGGATTGACACCAGAGCTTTAACCAAGCACCTCAGAGAAGAGGGAGCCATGCTGGGCAAAATACTATTTGATGATGATGATATTCCCTTGTACGATCCAAACCTGGAAAACCTCGTAGCCCAGGTAAGTGTTGACAAGGTAACCAGATATGGATCAGGGAAATATAAAATTCTCCTCGTTGATTGCGGTGTTAAGAATAATATTATCAGGTGTTTACTAAGAAGAGACACCACAGTTATCAGAGTTCCCTGGGATCATGATTTTTCCAAAGAGGATTATGATGGACTATTCATTTCTAATGGACCGGGCGATCCAAAAAAATGTGAGATAACAATTAAAAAAGAAAAAATATCTTTTAAAAATTTAAAAA
>CAYXQX010000087.1:0-10877 GCA_964467485.1 uncultured Porphyromonadaceae bacterium
ATTAATACCAGCTCAGATGGTACGGGCAACTTCAGAAAATATACTAAACCATTAGATCTTACCAGGTCAAGAAAAGTTAAGTATTATGCTCAGAAAGATGATCAGGTTACATCGGTAATGGAAGCTAGTTTTTATAAGCTTCCGGCAAATAGAAGTATTTCTCTGAAAACAAAATATTCAAACCAATATTCGGCAGGAGGAGAAAATTCCCTGATTGACATGATCAGAGGAGAAAGGAACTTCAGAACCGGGGCATGGCAGGGATATGAAGGAGTTGATATATTGGCGGAGGTAGATCTGGGAGGAGTGAGGTCTGTCAGCCGATTGGAATTGAGCTGTTTTCAGAATCAGGATTTTTGGATCTTTATGCCTTTGTCAGTGGAATTTGAAATTTCCATTGACGGAAAAGAATGGACATCATATGGCTCTGTTGAAAATGATGTTTCTGAAAAATCTGTTGGGGCATTTATTAAGCCATTTATTGTTGAGCACTGGGGTTCAGGTAGATATGTCCGTGTGAAAGCTATTAATAGAGGTACTTGTCCTGAATGGCATAAAGGTGCAGGACTGGCTGCCTGGATTTTTGCTGATGAGTTCATTATTCAGTAGAATGCCACTTTTTTTGCAAGTAGAAATTTTAAAGATTATATAAGTCCAATACATCATACATTTCTAATCATGAACAATTATTCGTTTTCATCTCTAAGATTTTCAATTATTATTTTAGTCCTAAGCATCACAATCCCAATAAGTGCACAGGAAACAATACATCAATTCGTTGAAGGCCTTTCTACCCCTTTGAGTGGGAGTTATGGCAGGGAAGCTGTTTTTCAGGATCAGGTATTAATGAGTATTGCCAATGGGCAGTGGCAATCACCTGAAGAAAATCAGGATAAGGATAATTCCGGAAAAGTAATTGTCTGGAAGAAATTGGAAGCCGGCGATAAGGGTATGTTCAGGGATAAGAGCCTTAGGGGAGGGTATCTGTATTGTGAATATCGTTCGAGAAAGAATACAACAGCTATACTTGAGGTAAGCGGACATAATGAGGTTTATGTTAATGGAGAGCCACGGGGAGGTGATGTATATAATTATGGCTGGGTACAACATCCTGTTGAGTTGAAAAAGGGGAAAAATACCTTTCTCTTTCGTGGTTCCAGAGGACAGTTAAAAGCTAAGTTGACTACTGCGGTTTCTGATGGTTTTCTGTCGGATAGGGATCCATTAATACCCGACTGGTCGGAGGGTTGGTCTGGGGATGTATGGGGTGCTGTGAGATTTATCCATTCAGGTGGAGAGAATATTGAAGGATACAAAATAGTTTCATTTGTTAACGGCCGGGAGAATTCTAGTACTGACGTTCCCATGATTGGTCCAATGACCAGTAGGAAGATACCTTTTTTGCTAAATGCGAAGGGAATGAAAGCAGGAGATGTGATAAAGTTGAACTTTGAACTTTTGGATCAAAGAGGTGAAAAAATAAATATTGGGGAGAGTCCAGAGTTTGAAATCAAGGTAAAAGGACGATATGACAAAAGAAAAGAAACGTTTATTTCTGATATTGATGGTAGTGTACAGTATTATAGTGTAGTTCCTTCTTCTGTAGATTTGGGAAATGAATCAGCTTTATTCTTTTCACTTCATGGCGCATCTGTTGAGGCTGTGAACCAGGCAGGAGCCTATTCTCCCAAGGACTGGGGGGTTCTTGTTGCTCCCACCAACAGAAGACCATATGGATTCGATTGGGAAGATTGGGGACGATTGGATGCTAAAGAAGTTTTGGGAATAGTTGTTGATAAGTATAAACCCGATCCGAGTCGCTTGTATTTAACCGGTCATTCAATGGGCGGTCATGGTACCTGGCAGTTTGGCGTAACTTATCCGGGAAAGTGGGCAGCTATTGCACCTAGTGCAGGCTGGTATAGCTTTTGGTCATATGCTGGAAAGGAGGAGCAGAAAAGCCCAGGTCCAATGGAACAAATATTTACAAAGTCGTCTAATCCAAGCAACACTCTGGCCCTGTCGAAAAACTATCTTAGTTATGGGATATATATATTACATGGAGATAAGGATGATAATGTTCCTGTTACTCAGGCCAGGTTTATGAGAGAATATCTTGCCGGGTTTCATCCTGATTTTTGCTATTATGAAAGGCCAGGAGCTGGCCATTGGTGGGGGAATGAATGTGTTGACTGGCCTCCAATGTTTGAATTCATGAAAAGTCACAGGCGACCGGAGGCTCAGGATTTGAAAAATATCGATTTTTATACTTCCAGTCCTGCCATATCATCTGAATCGCGTTTTATTACTATTTGGCAGCAGGAAAAATCTCTCGAAATTTCCAATGTAAGCCTGTCGCAGGATACAGCTTCTCGTGAGATTAACATTAATTGTGATAATGTTTTGGTATTGAAACTGGCGCTAAGACATTTGCAAAGTGGTCAGCCCTACCAGATTATATGTGATACAGATAGTTTTAAGGTTGACCCTGGTTTACATCAGGATGTATTCCTTAGGAAAGGTAATAATGGCTGGATGATTGTAGAAAAGCCCGCTGCCGGGGAGAAAGGACCCCAGAGAAGCGGATTGTTTAAGGAAGCTTTTCAAAACAACATGATTTTTGTTTACGGTACAAACGGCAATAAAGAGGAAAATGACTGGGCATATCAAAAAGCCAGGTTTGATGCAGAAACATTCTGGTACAGAGGAAACGGTGCCATAGATGTGATGTCTGATAAGGATTTCCTTCAAAAGGGGGGAGAAAAACGCAATGTAATATTGTATGGTCATTCCGGGATGAATGCGGCATGGGGAAAGCTTATCCCTAATTCTCCAATAACAGTTAGTAGAGGAGAAATTACTTTTGGATCAGAATCTTTTAAAGGTGATGATCTGACTGCATTTTTTATTTTCCCTCGTTTTGATGAAGAAAATACCAGTGTAGGGGTAGTTGCGGGTACAGGAAGGCCCGGAATGATCTCTGCGATACCAAACCGCTATTTTGTTTCTGGTGCCGGGTTTCCGGATTTTATGATTTTCAGAACTGAAATGCTTGAGAAAGGGATAGATGGTGTTGTTGCATCCGGCTTTTTTGATCAAAAATGGGAACTGTCTGAACATGAATTTCAAATTAAAAAATAATATACCCGATGATGTCATTAGTGGAAATTTGCGCCGGAACACTTAATTCAGCTTTTGCGGCCTTTGAGGGGGGAGCTCAAAGGATTGAATTATGCGACAATCTTTATGAAGGAGGCACTACACCTTCTTATGGTTATCTAAAAATAGCCAGGAATAAAATACCTATACTACTACACGTTTTAATTCGCCCCAGAGGAGGTGATTTTTGCTATAATTCTGTTGAATTTGACATGATGAAGGAAGATATTAGCTTTTGCAAAGATCTTTCTATGGATGGAGTAGTGATAGGAATTCTTTCGCCGGATGGAACAGTAGATCAGGAGCGTACGGCTGAATTAGTAGAGCTGGCCAGGCCGATGTCAGTAACTTTTCATCGGGCTTTTGATATGACGCCAGACGCTATGAAGGCTTTATCGTCACTAAAGAAAATTGGTGTTGATCGGATTTTAACATCAGGACAGAAAATAACAACAATCGAAGGAGCAGAACTTATTAAACAATTGATTGATGAGGCTCGTGACAAATTAGTGATTCTTCCCGGAGGAGGATTGAATGTTAATAATATTAAGGAGTTTGCAAATTATACTCAATCAAAAGAATACCACACAACATGTCGTTCAACTTTTGAAAGTAAAATGGATTACCGAAATCATGAAGTTACGATGGGAGGCCTACCGCAAATTCCCGAATTCAATATCAAAGAAACGGATCCTTCTAAAGTTGCCAGATTTATTGAGATCCTAAATTCTATTTAAAAGCGTCATTAATATCTTTAACCCTCTTCCCGTTTTTGTAGGCCACAATAAAAACAGTGTATAGCTTAGTTTTTTTGATGAATGAGTTTTTATAATTAACGGCGTCGACATATGATGTGAAAGACCCAACAGTATATTTGTACCATCCGTTTTCCAATACTTCCCGTACATTTTCTGTTATACCATATCGTTCAATCAGCTTGGCACCACCCTGGTCGGAATCTTTAAAGGCACCACATTGAATTCTAAATTCAATATCTCCTACAGGATCTTTTAGAATCAAGGGGTCGATATTCAGGCTTTTGTCTGGGACCTTGGTTTTAGTCTTTTCAGCAACACGCTTTTCTTCTTTTACTTCTTTTTCTTTTACTTCATTTTCTTTTACTTCATTTAATTCAACAGGCCTTTTAACTTTTTCATCGAGTATTTGCTTTGCTGTTTTATCAGCAAAAATGTAGTTGTTGAATCTTACTGTATTCCATTTGTCATTTTCTTCATACTCAAAGCGTCCTGTAATGGTTTGGCTGCCAACAACATCCTTCTCTATTCTGACGTAGTAAGTGTAGCTTATCATGCTGTCGGCAGGCATATTGTCCCATTCTATTAGCACATTTCTATTGCTGAAAGTAAACCTGCCGTTGGTACTGGAGGCTTCCAGAGCAGTGAAATCCTTTGGGAATCGCTGGACCAATTTGGCAGGGCCTGTATAAGATCCTTTATTAATCCTAAGGTTGACTGCAAAGACTTCTCCTGAAGTAACAACATCATCCATAAGACTTTCAACAAATATGTTCATTGCGCTGACCATTATTTTCTTGTCCACCTTTTTCAAAGGTGCTTGATCAACAGTCCTGTGTGGTTTTTGTCTTGTTGTTCTAGCTCTCCTTGTTATGGTTTGCTGTGAAGGCTCAATGGTAAAACGGAGTCCGATACTAGTTAAAGAATACCAATCATTATTGTTGGAAGAACTCATGGTTCCATCAAGCAGATCAGTGTTGGTGAAACGATAAGTATGATCAACATCAATCGCGAGGTTTTTGTTTATTGGAATGGATAAGCCAAGTCCGAATGGTAAAACAAGGCCATTCTCTCTGGATATTAATGTTTCACCATCAACGTCATAACCATAGCATGGAGGTGAAATTTTATCAGTATCAATAAATTTTTTACAGCTCCTGTATCCAAGGCTACCTAAACCAAAAGTAAGATAGGGTTGAAGGTTAAAACGATTTTTTAAATCAGGAAAAAATCCCAGGGGTGTAAACTTACCGGTGACACTGAATTCACTCAGAGATCCGGTGAAATACATATTTTCCGTGGCATGGGTACTGTATAGATTACCAGCAGTATACTGGGCCTGAATTCCAATGATTGGATTGAACTCCTTAATGGCTGCTATTGTAAATCCCATCTTGGAATTATCCCTGATCCGGTCAATAGGATTGAATTTGGTGGCAGACAGATCTCCATAAAAGCTCATGATACCCGGACTTACTCTAACTGAAAAACCTGAAATAAAATCTGAATTTTGAGCATATGACCCTATACTTAAGAGGAATATGCTTAGGGATATTAATGTGATTCTATATTTACCGATGCCCATAATCTTTGTTTTGCTAAAATTGATTAATTTCAGTTGGCAAAAAAAATACCAGCTTATAAAAATACAAAATTGACCGTGATAAGATCTGTTCGATGCCAAATGTTATTTACAACATTGTTAAACTTTATTAGGTATAACGTTGTATTACGTCTAAAAATTGGAAAATGAGAAAAATATCATTAATCACATTACTTACATTATTGTCAATAGGAATGAGTGCACAGACTAGTTTTCATGAATTTGTCGTAGAAGATTTGAGCGGTAAAGAATTTGCTTTCGATCAGTTAAAAGGGAAGAAAGTTTTGGTAGTAAATACAGCTAGTAAATGCGGCTTTACTCCTCAGTATGCAAAATTGCAGGAGCTTTACGATCAGTATAAAGACAAAGGGCTGGTAATCATAGGTTTTCCTGCGAATAATTTTGCAAAGCAGGAGCCGGGTACTAATGATGAAATACAAGAGTTCTGCTCTATTAACTATGGTGTGACGTTTCCAATGATGAGTAAGGTTTCAGTGAAGGGTGATGATATGCATCCAGTTTACCAATGGCTGACCATGAAGGAGAAGAATGGTAAAAGCGACAGCAAGGTAAAATGGAATTTCCAGAAATATCTAATTGATGAAAATGGCGAACTACTAGCCCATTTTTCCTCAAAAACAAAACCTTTTGACTCCAAAATTCTTGAATTGCTGGATTAAATTCTAAAAAATGATTTTACTTTTGCCGGCAAATTGACAAAGGCTTGAAAAAACGTTTTCCAGTTCTGGATCCCACAGAAAAAAAGGTATTCACCATCCATATGGCATATTCCTTTATTGAAGGAATTATAATGGGTGTTCTCGCCCTAAATGAATTTGTCCTGATAAAAAGTTTGAAGGGAAGTAATTTTCAGATTGGAATATTGTTTCAACTCTCAGTTATCCTAATGCTTTTTTCGGTTCTTATAAATGAATTAATAAAAAGGACAAAGAATAAGCCGGCCATGATCAGGAAGGTTGCTTTGCTAACCCGCCTTCCGCTATTACTTTTATTAATATTCCCAAAAACGCCGGAGGCTTACGTTGAAATGCCTGTATATCAGTATTTATTCCTCCTGATTTTTTTACTTTTCTACCTTGCCAATCCTATAATTCTGCCCTCAATAAATCTATTCTTAAGAACTCACTATAAGAGAGGGAACTTTGGCACATTGTATTCTTATTCAACAACTTTGAATAAGGTTGTCATGCTCTTCGGAACTTTTGGCTTTGGCCTTCTTTTGGATAAGGATCCCTTTGCATATTCCTATGTATATCCAATTCTTGCCGGACTGGGTGTTATATCGATACACCTTCTCAGTCGAATACCTTTTGAGAGTCATATGATTGAGGTCAAAAGCGGATTATTGGATTCTATCAGAAAGTCATTGGTGAATATGTGGCAGATAATTATTAAGAATAAGCCCTACCGTGATTTTGAGATAGGCTTCATGTTGTATGGGTTTGCATGGATGACGACTATTGCCGTTATAACCATATTCTTTGATAAGGTGTTGAATATGAATTATTCAACTGTTGCTTTTTATAAAAATGCATACAATATCCTAGCTATCTTGATCTTGCCGTTTTTTGGCAGGTTAATAGGGAAGATCGATCCACGTAGATTTGCGGTTTATACTTTTCTGTCGTTACTATTATTTTTACTCTTTCTTGCCCTGACTGAATATTTCCCTCAATCATTCGAGTTTTTAGGAATCCGAATTTATTATTCTTTAATTCTGGCATATATGGCGCATGCAGTTTTTGCGGCAACCATGAGTCTTTTGTGGTATATTGGATCGGCATATTTTGCCAAGGACCAGGATGCGGCTAACTATCAATCGGTGCACCTTACGCTTACCGGTATGAGGGGGATGTTTGCTCCTATTGTTGGGGTTGTTTTCTATGAATTATTTGGTTTCTCATGGACTTTTGGAATTGCGATATTTAGTTTGTCTATTGCTATTATCCTGATGTTGGTGAGTATGAAAAACCGTAATCTGGATAAGCAGTGAGTGGAATTTTGTATCTTCGTTTTTTTCTAAAAAACATATCATGACTAAACGAATTTTAGCGTTTGTATTTGGGCTGTTGATTTCCATGTTCTCCTATGCCCAGGTTGATAAAAGTGATTGGGCAGATGGTTTCCCTGAGGGATGTACCAGTGTTACTGCTGGAAAACTGGCAACCACTGATGGATCAGTTATAACTTCGCATACAGATGATAGTCATAGAACCAGATCCTGGATGGATATCGTTCCTTCAATTAAACACTCAAAAGGAAGTACAACGACAATGTATAAGCGTAAGGCAGATGATTCTAAAGCTATGCCAGCTTATAAGCATGATCCTGTTGGTGAGATTCCTCAGGTAAAGCAAACCTTTGGATTTGTCAATACTGCCTATCCCTGTATGAACGAGTATCAATTAGGTATTGGCGAATCAACTTTCGGTGGACGACCGGAGCTTCAGTCTGATGCTGGAATAATTGATTGTCAGAGGCTTATTCAGCTGATGCTGGAGAGAGCCAAAACTTCACGGGAAGCCATTGAGTTAGCCGGCGTTTTGCTTGAAGAGTATGGATGGAATGATGCAGGAGAATGCATGACTATTGCTGATCCTAATGAAGTTTGGCATCTGGAGGTAGTTGGTCCTGGTAAGGGTGAGGTGGGTGCCGTATGGGTAGCACAAAGAGTGCCTGACGACCATATAGCGGTTAATGCTAATGCAAGTACGATTAAGGAGATCAATCCAAAGGATAAGGATCATTTCCTGGTTTCAGATAATATATATGATGTTGCTTTGAAGAATGGTTGGTGGAAAGAAGGGGAGACATTCAGTTTCTGCTATGCTTATGCACCAGAGAGCCGTACTTCTATCGCTGCACGTAGAAGAGAGTGGCGCGTTTTTGACCTCCTGGCTCCTTCACTACAATTAGATCCTTATGCGGAGAATTATCCATTTTCTGTTAAACCTGATGAAAAGGTGAGCCTTCAGGATTTAGTAATAGTTTTTCAGGATTTTTACGAAGGGACAGATTATAATTTCGTGAAGGACATTACAGTAACTGATGAGGATGGCAAGACTGTAATATCTCCTATGGCCAACCCGTTTATGCCTTATGACATGAACAAAGCCTTCAGAATAAATGGTGGTTGGGGTTGGAGAGGGGAGCGAACTATAGCCAGATGGTATACTATGTATGCTACCATTATCCAATGTAGAGATTGGCTGCCGGATGATATTGGTGGTATTGTATGGCTGGCTCAGGATAATGTTGCATCTTCTATTTATATTCCGGTTTTTGCCGGTACTAATGATTTGCCAAAATCTTATAAAACTCCGGGCAGAGTGGATGGTTATACACATGAAAGTGCATGGTGGGCGTTTAACCGGTTGGGAACTTTAGCAGCCCAAAGGTGGGGAGATATGAGAAAAGACCTGGAAGATGTATGGCAGCCAATGCAAAATGATGTTTATCAGGAATGTCTTAAGTTGGAGTCCAAACTCAAGAATGTTAAAAATGAGGATGAAAGGAGTAAGCTTTTGACTGCGTTTACTTTAAAGTGGGGTGACAAAGTGGTTGGTGAAGCCTGGACCTTGGGGGATTTTCTCTGGACTAAGTACGATGAAAAATTCTAATTTATAAATTATTCACAAGTGGCAAAGCTTAGTCTATCCAATAGTATAAAATACTTATTGTTCTTTGGTCTTGGAATCCTGATATTTTATTTAGTTTATCGGGGACAGGATCCCGGCGAACTATGGTCGAAGGTTAAAGAATTTAAAATTGAATGGATTCTTTTATCTTATGTCTTTTCAATATTGAGCCATATTACCAGGGCTCTTCGCTGGCGTATGTTGATTCAGCCTCTTGGATATTCACCCAGCCGGCTCAATACTTTTCTGGCAATATTGGTAATGTATCTGGCTAATTTTGCTTTTCCCCGACTCGGAGAGGTGAGTAGGTGTGGAGTTTTAACAAAGTATGAAAAGGTTCCTTTTACTCCTCAAATTGGCACTGTTGTTACGGAGCGAATTTTTGATTTTATTATTTTGTTATTGATCTTGCTGGTAATGGTGTTAGCCCAATTTGGAGTTCTGACAGGCTTTATTGAAAATAATAGGGATAAGATTGGTTTTGATTCTCCTCTGGTAACTTCCCCATTTTTTATTGCAGCTATTTTAGGGACTATTATACTGGTAGTTGTTGTTTTCTTTCTTTATCGGGAAAGAATTAAGACGAATAAATGGGTGAGGAAATTCAGAGAGCTCTTAAAAAAGTTCACGCAGGGATTATTGTCAGTTAGAAAACTCAAAAAGCCCGGCCTATTCCTTTTCTATTCTATCAGTATTTATGTTTGCTATTTTTTGATGACATACTCTGTGTTCATGGGTTTTGCTCCGGCCCGGGAGCTTGGTGCTATGGCGGTTTTTGCCGTACTAGCTATGGGAAGTGTTGGAATGGTTATACCTGTTCAGGGCGGAATTGGTACCTATCATTTCTTTGTTGCACAAACTTTATTGGTGTTAGGCTTAGCACTACCTGATGGTGAGGTATTGGCTTTGGTGTTGCACGGATCAACAACAATCTTCATGATTTTTATTGGTCTACTCGCACTTTTGGCCCTTCCTCTTGTGAATCGAAATAGACATAATTAGAGTTATATGTCTTTTATTTTCATTCATAATGAACTAAATAGGTGCCGGTTTGTATATTACTAAAGACATATAATTCAGAATTAGGTAATCAGAATGAATCCGGTTAAATATTCAATAGGCGATCTGGAAAGAATCACAGGAATAAAAGCTCATACCATCCGTATGTGGGAAAAGAGGTATGAGATAATAACGCCAGAACGTACTAGCACTAATATCCGGTATTATTCTGATAGCAACCTTCAAAAGTTGCTTAATATCAGTATTTTAAATAAGAATGGCTATAAGATTTCCCAAATATCGGCATTATCCGATATCGATATTATCAAAGAGGTTGAGAAGGTTTCTCAGTCGACAGACAGCCTGGATTCTGATATAAATAGTTTAATATTGGCTGCGATTGATATGCAGGAAGAGAGAATAGAGGAGTTATTGAATTCTTCTGTCCTGAATATTGGCTTCGAAAGGTCTTTTTGCGAATTGGTTTTTCCATTATTTCATAAGATCAGTGTTTTCTGGCAGATTGGCCGAGTCAATTCTTGTCAGGAACGATTTATTACCAATCTGATACGTCAAAAACTTTTGGTTGCCATAGATGGCCTGGTTGGGCAATTGAACTCTAATCCCCGTAGTTTTCTTTTGTTTACTCCCACCGGTGAATATAGTGAGATAGGAATACTTTTTGCAAATTATATGCTTAGG
>CAYXQX010000088.1:0-10837 GCA_964467485.1 uncultured Porphyromonadaceae bacterium
ATTAGCTTCTTGAATATAGCCACTGGAAAGAAATATAGGTGCAATCCATTTCGGGATTTTACAAAATATTTTAGTGTATTTATTTTTGCAAGCAAGTGCTGAAAGTTTTTCCAGGATGATAGGGGCATCCTGTTCATCAAGTTTCATTAAATAGATTCTGTTGTTATGACTTCCATGCTGTATTAAAGTGCCTTTCCCAATAGTTTCAATTTTATCCTTCATTGTCATCCCTCCGCTTAAAGCGCTCATTGTTTTCTGGAATCAGTGAAATGGTATCGCATGAATCAGATAATAATTTTTCAATGCCAATGGCCTCCTCCATTTCATCATTTTCATTCAGGTTTAATTCCAGATTACATGTGGAACACTCGCGGTCGCACAGTCTGGGTTCATAACTATCAGGTTCTTTGTAAGTTGTAATTATACCTTCATAGTTTCTTAAGACTACTTTATTGGTAGACCAGGAAATAATGTAGTTTGGCATAACAGGTATTTTACCACCTCCACCCGGAGCATCAATTACATAGATTGGGCGAGCAAAACCACTGGTGTGTCCAATAAGACTTTCCATAATCTCAATTCCTTTTCCTATAGGCGTTCTGAAATGTGATAAACCTTCAGAAAGGTCGCACTGGTATAAATAGTATGGTCGTACTCTATTTTGAACTAGTTTGTGTAGTAAGGATTTCATTATTCTGGGGCAGTCATTTACATCGGCAAGTAGTACCGATTGATTACCCAAGGGGAATCCTCCATCAGCTAATTTCGCAAGTACTTCTCTGGATGATGAAGTAATTTCGTTGGGGTGATTAAAATGGGTGTTTATCCAAAGTGGCTGAAACTTCTTTAACATAGAAACTAATTTATCAGTAACCCTATAGGGTAGAACAACAGGTATCCTCGGCCAAAGGATCGGCATATTCAGATTTTAATGTTATTAACTCGTCTACGCTTCCAAATGACTGTCTAAATATCGGATCGTTTTTGTAATTTGATTTATTGATCAGCGATAAATAATAAGGAGTTATTGAAAGCGGAAACTTTTCGAATGTTTTAATTGCCATCTCCAATCTTTCCAATTTGTAAGTTCCGGTGATTCTTCAATTTTCCCTGCAATTTCTTTCTGAGCTTCATTATAAATCATAAAATATCAATATTGTTTCTGTACGATGAAAATACAACCATATGCATATGTAACAAAAAATAGCACATGTACATGTGCAAAATGAAGATTAGCGGAATATAATTAAATAGGATTTCATTCCGTAAAAAACATAATATTACAGGAATTGATTCCGGAATAATTACCGCATACACGCAACCTTTCCTGAACAGTTCTCAGCCCTCACTACTTAGCCTTAAAACGTCAACTTATCCTTAAGCCTCAAGCCTTACGCCTTTTAAGTTCGCCTAATTCCCCCCATTAATAGCATCAGCATCCATAGCATACATCCCCCTACCATGGGTCGCAATAACAATAATGTTATCACGTGGATGAATAATAAGGTCATGTACAAAACAAGATGGTAGATTACTGCCAAGTACTTCCCAATCTTCACCGCCATTAAGCGAAACATACACCCCAACATCTGTTCCAACATAAAGAATATCCTGATTTATGGGATCTTCCCTGATTACATTTACAGTTCCAAGGGGGATGTTATTAGAGATATCCTTCCATGTAGCACCATAGTCTTCAGATTTCCATACATATACATTGAAATCATCATCTCTTTTACCATTCTGACTCATATAAACGGTTCCTTCATCAAATTCTGAAGCAACAACTCTTGATATCCATCTGTCTGCTGCAATACCCTCAACAATCTCATTCCATGCACCACCATCATCCTGGGTGACCCAAAGCCTTCCATCATCTGTTCCAACGTAAAGGAGTCCTTTCTTAAATGGGGATTCAGATACAGCCGTTATTGTCTGATGCTTTACATCACCTAAATGCTCAGGATTATTATGTGACAGGTCTGGACTGATCTTTTCCCAAGAGTCGCCCTGATCTGTTGATTTGAAAAGATACTGCATTCCATGGTAAATGGTTTTTGAGTTATGTGGTGATAGAATAAAGGCAGCGAGCCATTCTCCTCTCAAGGGAACTTCTCCTTCTTCAGCAACAGGTACAATATTTTTTCTGGTTGATGGACTTATGTACACAGACATTTCACCATTCCTGCCCATTCTTTCAGTTGTATCAGGCTTATTGTAGTCGGCCCTGGAGAGAGTCCCGTAAAAACCGGCTGAATACACCAGGTTAGGATCGTTATGGTCTATTGCATGATGACTTCCTTCACCACCTGGTGCTCTTTCCCAGTCAACTGCAGGAATCTTATCCCTTCCATTGCTTAATATTACTTCACCTCTTCTACTTCCATGGTCCTGAATTGATCCGTAAACTTTAAAAGGAACAGACATGTCGTAATTAACATTGAAGAATTGTACTGCAGGCAGTTTTTGGTATGAACTCAGCCAAGTGGTGCCACCGTCTTTTGTAATATGAACACCCTGGTCATTATTGCATATCATAAACTGATTGTCATCCTTATCTATCCATATCCCGTGATTATCTCCACCGGCATTTCTGAAGCGTTCCCATGTTTTACCACCGTCCTTAGTAACTCCAACAGATACACCCTGAAGATAAATAGTGTTCTCATCAGTAGGATCAACTGTGATCTGACCAAATACCCATCCATAAGTATTACTTAGCCTCTGTAATGTAGGGTTATCCAAAGGACTTACCCTTTCCCAGGATTCTCCTTTGTTAACTGATTTGAACAATTGGGCTCCCCTGATAAAACCACAGGATGGAAGTCCGTATGAATCATTCTTTTCTGCTTCTGTTGGTTCACGTACTACCTCATAATCATCAATATAGGCATAAAGGATGTTGGGGTCTGTTTGAGCTATATCAATGCCAATTCTTCCACGGAACTGTGGTTCCATTAATCCATTTGAGATTTCACCCCATGTAAGACCACCATCTACAGACTTGAAAATTGAGCAACCAGTATAGCCGGCTTCTGTTCTGGGATCATTCCACTTCTTCCTGATTCTTTGCCATGTTGAGATGTACAGGGTATTTGGATCACTGGGGTCCATATCAATATCAATAACACCCGTTAATTCATCTTTCTTGAGGGTTCTGGTCCATGTATCACCACCATCAGTGGTCATGTATAATCCTCTTTCCTCATTAGGTGTCCATTCATTACCCGAAACTCCTACAAAAACAATATCAGGATTTTCAGGATGGACAATGATCCTTGAAATGGTATTAGAGTTCTCCAATCCCATATGAGTGAAGGATTCCCCTCCGTCTGTTGACTTATATATTCCACATCCGGCATGTGAGCTCCTGAAGATATTTGCCTCGCCTGTTCCAACCCAGATAATATTTTTATCACTTGGTGCTATAGCTATATCTCCTATGGAAGAAGATATCTCCTTTTCAAATATTGGAGACCAGGAATCACCTTCGTCAGTGCTTTTCCATACTCCACCTGAAGCACTGGCAGACAGGATGAAATCTTTATCAGGAGAAACAGCGACATCTACCATTCTCCCACTGGTGTTTTTTGGACCGATAAACTGCCAATCCAAATTATTGAACGACGAATTCTCTTCCATAGTAAGATGAGTATCCCAGGCTGCAAGCCTGTCTTTTCCATCATTAATAATGTTTTTTTCCTGTAGTGAACATGATGATAAGAATATCAAAATGGCCGCGACAATGACTTGGCTGGATTTGAAAAGATGGGTTTTCATAATGGTTTCCTAATGATTTAGTTATTATTAATTTATCTAAATTAGGCAAAATATTTATGTATCATACTTCAAGATGTGTAGTATTTAGAAAGTTACCCTTTGATATCACAAAACTATACCCTAACTTTATATCCTTGTCCTTCCACAAGTAGATGAATTAAATATTTTGATAAATTTCTAAAACCTAGACTTATGAAACTAATGAAAGTTGGTTCTTTAGTAACCATCATTTGCCTTTTAATTTTATCTTCATGCACAAAGGCTCCTGTTGCTTCTTTTGAGATTGACCAGAACAATGTAAAAGCTCCGGCTACAATAGTATTCACTAATAACTCAACAAATGCTGAGGAATTTTTGTGGAATTTTGGGGATGGTGAAACTTCCACCGAGGAAAATCCCTCCCATGAGTATGAGCAGGGAGGAGATTATGATGTTACTCTTAAGGCATATGGTGAAGATGATACAAATTCAATAGTTAAAACAATTACTATCCTGCCAAATATGACCGGGTTTTGGAATATTCATTTTATGCTATTTGAACGCACATATGATGCAAGATTACAACTGACTGAACTGGAGAACCATAAGCTGGTAGGTGAATTTGCTTTCCAAGATGATCCGGAATATACTCAAATCGATGGATCAAGTATGATTGACGGGTACTCTGTGATTATTAAGGCAAAATTGTTTGGCTTTATCGACATTAGCTTTAAGGGAACAGTAAACGATACATATGATTCCATGAGTGGTACTTATGATATGGTGTTGGGGGGAGGTGGTGGAAACTGGAATGCCAAAAAGGATTAAATCTAAAAAAGCCACCGACACATATTATGTGCCGGTGGCTTTTTTATAATAACTAAAACTATTTCTTCTTAGCCGGAGTGGAGAAAACTGGTGGTGTTACTTTTTTGTTTCCTTGTTCTTCAAGAAGCCTTAAGCATTCTCTTACAGCTCGCTCGAGTTGGGGATCAATACCTTTCGATAATGATATAGCATCCTGACGAATAGCAATGTCAGGAGGTACTCCCTCGTTCTCAGCAACCCACTTATTATTTATTGGGTCAAAAACTGCATTGTCAGGAGCTGTTACTGTTCCTCCGTCAATAAGGGCATAGTGCACAGATGATTTGACCAGACCGCCCCAGGTGGTGGCACCAATAAGAGGACCCGCATTCTGCTGTCGGAATACCCATGGGAAGAAGTCTCCTCCTGATCCTGCCATTTCATTTATCAGTAGCACTTTTGGTCCAAGGATACCTGCTGGTAACCTGAAGGGCTTTCCATCGGGTACTTCATTTGTCAATCCGGCCCTTAACTTCCTTGTCATCAAATCCACCATGTAATCATCAAGTAATCCTCCTCCGTTGAAGCGTTCATCAATGACCGCACCTTCTTTGTCTTGTTGCGCAAAATAATACCTGTTAAAAGATACCATTCCAGGAGAACTGGTGTTTGGAACCCAAACGTAAGCCAGCTTACCTCCGGATAGTTTATCAACCAGTCGTCTGTTGTCCTCAACCCAGGCTCTGGTTCTCAATGAGCCTTCATTACTAATTGGTTTGATAGTTTCTTTCCAGGAATCTTTAAATTCCGGCTTGCTGTTAATATGGATAATGGTTTGCTTGCCAGATGTCCCATCCAGATATTTAAAAGGATTGTCTTTTGCAGTTAATTCTCTACCATTGATACCAACAAGGTAATTGCCTTCTTCAACCTTAATACCCGGACAATCAAGCGGACTGCTCAATCTTGGGTTCCAGCTTTCTGTTGTATAAATGCGCGTGATTTTCCAGTAACCATCATTGGCCACTAAATCAGCACCCAAAAGGCCACTGGAAGAGCGTTTTTCTCTTGGAATGTCGCCACCACCTACAAAACTATGACCAACTGATAGCTCTCCATTTACCATGTCAAGGATATAATTTAAGTCGCTCCTGTGTTTGATAAAGGGCACTAAGGGTGCATATCGCTTATAGACCTTATCCCAGTCACGACCATGCATATTTGGGTCGTAGAAATAATCGCGTTCATGTCTCCATGCTTCTTCATAAATCTGATTCCACTCCTCAAATCGGTTCAAGCGCATGTTAAGACTAACCTTTACTGTTTTACCTTCTTTGCCAGATGCTCCGGCTGTCCCAATAAGCTTCCAGCTACCACCAACCTGGGCCAGCATCTGCTTGCCGTCTGCTGATATAGATGCCTGGCGTAATCCGGTTAGAAATTCCTTGGCTTTTCTGTCTTTCAGAGTATATTTTTGAAGCTTGGTAGAAAAACTGCCCGATTCTTTTTCGGCAATAAAGACTGTGCCAGCCGGACCTGCGAGAATTGACAAGTAGTTTTTCGCTGGTAATCCGAGAGGTATTATTCTTCGCTCAATTCCGTCGAAATCGATTTTAACAGTATCCCCGACAGCACTTTTTGCCTTTTTGTCGTCTTTGGCTTTGGTCGCCTCTTTTTCATCCTTTTTCTTATCTGCATCCTTACCGTCCTTCTCAGCATCTTTCTCTTTTTCAACTTCTTCTTCATCGCTACGGAGAGAGAATGGTGTAGGGTCATCTTTTCTGAGATTAACAATATAAGCTGAGTATTTAGGGTCAGCTGTCATTGAACTGGTATTGGCCCATCCGCTACCCAGGGCAACATCTGTACTGGCCAGAAAATACAGGTGATGCTTATCTCTGTCCCAAGCCGGAAAAGATGCATCGGCGAACATATTCGTAACAGGCTTTACTTCTTTTGTGTCCAAAGACCATATCTTGATTTGGTTTAAATTGTTAGTTCCTGATTTAGAATATGCCAGCCATCTTGAATCGTGAGACCAGACGATGCCCATTGATCCTCGCTGTAGATTTGTTCCCCCAACATCAGCTGTAATAACCTTTTCTGATTTAAGGTCAACAATTCTTATTCTTACATCATCATCAACAAAAGCAATATATTTTCCATCTGGCGACCAGGCCGGCTCCCATGCCATCTTCGATTCTCCTATAGAGATTGTTTTTACCTCAGACATGCCGTCCTGTGGAGTGATTTTCAAGGAATAACCCTTTCCTCCCTCATCAGAAAACCATGCAATTTCATCCCCTTTTGGTGACCATAATGGAGCACGGTCTGCGGCTCCGGAGCTTTGTGTTATGTTTCTTGCATCGCCATGTTCAACAGGAACGGTGAAAATCTCACCACGAGCCTCCATAATCGCACGTTTTCCCTTTGGTGATATTCCTATTGATCGTGCCCGGCTTGAAACATCTTCCCACTTTTCTGCTGCCCATGGGAAATCTCCAATAACAGTGATGTCAAGTTTCTTAGTCTTTCCTGATGTTATGTCAAGAGTATGTAGATAACCATCCTGCTCAAAACACAGGGTATTTCCTTGGCCATTAAGCCACTTAATGTCGGTTCCTTTAAGTTTTGTTATTTGCTTTAATTCGCCTGCATCAGGAGAATAAGACCAAATATTGGAAGTCCAGTCACTATCTGAAAGAAAATAAATTTTAGACCCCAGCCATATTGGTTGAATGTCGGTTGTTTTTTCATTTGGCAGTAGTACTTCACTCAAATCCTCCAGATTCAAAATAATTAGTGGAGTATTTTGTCCACCTCTATAAGCACGCCACTCAACATCCCAGCGGGAAACCCTGTCGAGGATGATCTTTTTTCCATCCGGGGAAAAGGAGCCATCATTACCCCATTGTGGTGCCAGTAATTCTTCAGGTCCTCCTTTTATTGAAACAGTCCACAATCGATTGATACTTCCCGGAGATAAATCTCTCCCTGATGCAAAAAGCAATCTCTCACCATCATTGGTCCACCCGCGCGAAATAGCTGAACTCGGATGCCAGGTTTGACGAATTGCATCACCACCTTTCACAGAAACGGTATAAACTGCATTAACTCCGCTACGATTGGAGGTGAAGGCAATTAATTTTCCATCAGGAGAAAAATGAGGATTGCTTTCAACGGCAGTCGTACTTGTTAGACGTTTAATATTCTCTCCGCCAAAATCAGATACCCACAGGTCTCCTCCATATGTAAATGCTATTTGCTTGGAGCTAATGGTCGGTTGTCTTAGTAGCCTCGTTCCTTGAGCTGAAACAGAGAGTATTATGCATATGCCGCATAATACTGTTATTAAAGTTCTTTTCATGAAATAGTACAATTATGTTTTATTAAAACTATTAATAGAACTGATAAAAGTACCGAATATGTCATTTAAAAAAAACCGATAAATATACCTTGGCTAATTCGACAGTACAACTCTTAAGCCTTTTGCCTTTTCTTCGGATCTGGCTCTTAAATAGTATACTCCTGACGGATGATTTGAAAGATTTAGTGTAATACTACCTGTCTGGTCAGCTATAAACGATTCACTTTGAACTACTCTTCCACTCATGTCAACTAAGCTAAGATGTACCAATTTCCCCGACTCAAACCCGGATTGAACATTTGCCTGATCATGTATTGGATTAGGATAAACACTGAATTCTCTCTGTGAAACTTCTGAGTCACCAACACCTGTAGATCCCGTCAATAATGCTTCTAATTGCTCAGCTACAATGGATGTAAGCCCTGTTGTGGCATTTGAAAGTGCTTTATAGTGTAATTTACCTTCCTGATCAACAACCAAAATCCTATCATAGCTTGAGCTGTATGTTGATGTCAGTGATGCTCCATCAATAGCTACAGGGTAGGTTAAGCCGGTGCGGTTTTTGAAGCTTTGGACTGAACTGGCATTACCGTTCCAAACATCAATTGCGATGGCAACAAATTCTGGATCAGACATATATGTTTCATAAATAAGCTGTGTGTTAGGCGCGTTTGCAATGCAGTGTGGACAGTTATTTCCAAAGAGGAAAATAAAGACCACTTTCCCCTTGTGGACAGACAGGGTAAATGTTTTTCCATCAAGTGTTTGTAGACTGAAATCCGGAGCAGGATCACCTACTTTTTGAGCATGAACCTGAGCTATTGATATTGACGATAGGAAAAGACCGATCATCATGGTATGTAGTATAATTCTTTTCATTTTTCTAATTGTTAAAATTTGTTGTTATTCTTAATTCTATTCCTTCAAAATCTAAAACATCGTAACATACCCCCGAGTTGCATGCTGGTCCACCTCTCCTTTTTCCGGCAAAAAGGGAAAGACTTGTTGAATGAACAGGCTGGTAGCTTAGTATGACTCCCGGGTAAGCGATAAATTCCTTTCCTTCTTCTATCAGGAAAGGATCATTGGATAATTCTAAAACCAGAGAGATTCCCATCTTACTTCCTTTGCTAATATTTAACGACGTATAGTAATTTGAAAATTCTTGTATTTCACCAAAATCCCTGTTAACTTTTTGCATTTCCAGGTCTAGGCCTGCTGTTACACTATGGATTTCTCTTTCCAATATTATTCCTCCGGTATAACGCTGATTTTCTGCATTAAATGGATCCTGGGAGAAGTCGGCAAATATTTTTCCATACCAGTTCTGACCAGCATGTATTTCGTAATCAATGTAGTATTCCCGGAAGGTGAATGACAGATCTTCTCCAATTTTATTAGAAGCCCCCGAGTGGTTAAAACTAATTATACTGCTGTTTTTAAACTGATAGCTAACTTCAGTCTGATAACCTGATTCATTTGTAAGAATTGGCACATGGGTGCTCCTGTTGAGAAGTCTTGAGGAATGTTCTTTAATCAGTGTAGGAGGATCATTTATTCCAGCACCTATGAGGAAATTATTGTAGTTTTTATACTCCAGACTGATCCCAAAGGAACCAGAGAAAAAGTTAATTCCACCATATGCAGCTCTGGCATTATTTCCCCCAAAAGCGTATTCAGCGTAATAGGATATTGATTTTAAATATCCATCTACATAGGCTGTCGCATAGCTATCTGTTCTTTCATCGTTTGTGTGTCGCATAAATGCCAGACCTATTGTCTGACCTTTTACAGTATAATTACCTTCGCCTCCTTCGATCAAATCAGGCCTTCTCTCCAAATTGTCAAGAGTAGGAGGCAGATCAACCGCCAACACCCTTCCTCTTAATAATTTGATCTGGAAGTTGTCTTTTGTGTAAGAGGCTGCCAGTCCTTGTAAGTCTTTAAAAAACCCATATTTAACTCTGTATCCTCTTCCTTCCCATATAGATGAAGGTTGCTCATAATTTCTTAATAGTAGCCCCCTGCCAATGGTTTGATAAAGTGATCCAAGCTGTATCTTGAAGCCCTTATCAGAATACTGGGCAGAAAACTGGCTTATTTTTGTATAAGATCTATTCTTGCTAAATGAGGGTTGGAAACTCTCAATTTTAGTTTTTAAGAATATATTTTTTTGCCTGAAGGACAAATTTAACTGGTCATACAAGGCGCTTAGATTTGCCGGTTTTTCACCAGGTATGTTCCCATATTGAAATTCTGCCAGGTTTGAACCTGACAGTTGCCCATAGGCTTTGGGTGAATGGTTTAGAAGGAGCCCTGATAACATCAGGATTCCAAGTAGATATGAAAACCTTCTGTTCATTAACCAATAAGCTTTTCTATTTCTGATTTAATAAGCTTCTCATCCCCATTTGAAAAACCTTTGTGGGAATAGAGAATTTTCCCTTGGCGGTTGATAATCAGAAGGGTGGGGAAAGCATTAATCAGGAATTCATTCATTAGTTCCTGATCAATATCTAGTAATACAGGGTATTTAATTTTGTGAGTACTTACAAAGGGCCTCACCTTAGTAGTGTTCCTGGGGCTATCGGTATTTATCCCGATGAAAGTAACGCCTTTATTCTCAAATTCTTTTGCTAATTCGCTTATTTTTGGAATGGCTTTTACACATGGCTTGCACCATGTAGCCCAAAAATCAAGAACAATAATCTTGCTTTTACCAGCTTCTTTATTTATGCTGGATTGATGTCCCTGAACATTTTTAATGCGTGTATCCATGAAGGATTGGGACAATCCGGCGGTTTGTGCCAATACCCATAAAGTCAATCCAAATAGTAATAGCTTTCTCGTCATGTGTGCTTAGACGGAGAAGGAAGGAAATCCTTACAAACTTTTTTTTTGTCA
>CAYXQX010000089.1:0-10808 GCA_964467485.1 uncultured Porphyromonadaceae bacterium
TATCAAATTCAGCTCTTGTTTTAAACACAGTTCTAATATTGAACCTTGTTGGTTCATCTACATCTACAGAAAAAACCAGATTATTGTTGATTATGTATCCGGAATCTGTGCTTTCTGTTTCTACTTTCCATAGATAGATTTTTGTACTGTCAGGATAACCTGATGTATTCAAAACTATTTTGGATTGATTGTTGTTTGGACTACAACTAATGAGAAGAATTAATAGTGAAATTGGTAAGTACATGTAATTTTTCATAGTATAGGTTTAGGATAGAATTTTCTGACTATAAACTTAGTTGAATATAAAATACAATACTAGTCAGATCACCCAAAACCGTTTATCTTTTATGTAATCGTGTAGTGGAAAGTTTTAAATGCTGGTAAACTGAATCTTCAAAATAGAGTTAAAGATATAGGTGGTTCGATGGAGCTGCGGAAGCATTACCAATGCTCAATCATATATTATCCTTCCTCTATATGGAATCATTTTTGATCGCCATAATCAATGTCTATTTGGTGTTGATAAAGTAAGCCTTCAAGATTGAAAGCGGAGAATTTAGCTTTTTTTAATTTATTGTATTCAGGATCTATTGAATAGCCAATAGCAGTTCTAAAATCTACTTTTTCAAGTATGGTATTTGAGAAAATTGCACCATTTAGGTCGCAGTCCAAAAACTCTGATCCAGATAAATTTGCTTCAGAAAAATCTGTCTCCTTCAAAGAGCATTTGTCAAATTTTGTTTTGACTAATTTTCTACCATAAAACGTAGAATAATCTAAATGACAATTACAAAATGAGAAAGAGAATACATATTTGTTACATCCTGAAAAATCAACACCTAATATTTTGCAATCTTTAAAGTCGGCATTTCTAAAACTTACTCCTTGAACTTTTGTCATCGAGAAATTGCAATTTTCAAAATTACAATCTTCAAAACTGTTGCCCATTAGATCGCTTTTCAAAAAAACACATCCCTCAAACGTACATTTATAAAATTCTCTATCTCTTAAAGTCTTTTCTGTGAAGTCAACATTTTTAAACGACTTTTCTTCATGGGTTTTAATTTCATTTGCCATCAAGCTATTCTTTTTTTCATCACACATATATCTGTTTTTCTGCAATTCTATTTAAGATTCTCGGATTGCATGGCCTCATTTTTAGACTTTAAACTTGCTTCTATAAATGAGTTGAGATCATCGCTAGCATAAAGCTTAACAAAATCAACATCATTGTTTTTATTTAGTACTGTGTATGTTGGCAGGAGCTTATTCACCTTGATAACTTTATTTTCATAAATTCGGCAGCAAAAATTGTCGACCTTTTTAATCCCTTGACAAAAACAAAAAAGGGAAAAGTGAAAAGGAGGTGTTAACTTGATCTAGAATAGAACTATATATTTATCCTACAAGGGGTTCTTTTGTAACCACCTGTTGTATAGCCACATTGAAAATGCTGATACAAAGCCGATTGCCATAAGAATTATCCACCCCATCGAGTTCCAAAAAGGACTAAGCTCTAACAAGCCAGATTCAAGTTTGACAGAATTCTTACACATTATTTCATGAAAGATGAATGCTCCGGCTGGTCCTCCGATTAAGGCTCCAATAGCTAATGGAAGGTTTGAATATCCCAGGAATAAGCCCTCTTGTCCTTTTGGGGCGAGGGCTCCAACAAATTCATATATTCTTGCGGATGTGAACAATTCACCAAATGCTATCAAAGCCACTGTCAGGGTAATAAATAGAGTTCCCATAGGAATCCAGTCACCCAAAGTCAATGTTCTTAATCCACTGCCCATAAATATCGGAATAAGATTAATCATCATAGAAACACCAATAATGAAAATACCGACAATAATTGATTTGATGGGTTTCATCTTACCGAACTTCTTTGTAATCAATAGTTGAAATAATACTATTACAATAGGATTTGCCATAGTCACAAGGTCGACAGCTGGATCTAGCTCTACAACTCTTTGAAGGTAAAGTGGAAGAACATTGTATACCTGAGAATAGATGATGAAGAAGCCACTAGAGACGATTAGAAATAAGGCAAACCTAAGATTCTTAAGAACCAGTACCATATCTGCCAGTATTCTGAGTATGGATTTTCTAGGTTTTTTATCAGTTTCAATCTGGCCAGATTCTTCCTCAGGGTCAGTATAAAAAAGGAGAACTGCAAAAAAAGCAACAATGGAGAAGAATACGGATACGGCAAAAATATAGCTCAGGTCAAATTCTTTTCTCATTACATAACTAACCCCTCTACCAATAAGAGATCCAATATTGATAATCATATAAAAAATCCCAAAACCCAGCGTTACTTTAGTACCTGCCGTCTTCTGCACTGTTCCGGCTATGCAGGGTTTTACAATGGAACCTCCAATACCAATAAAAATAATAGCACTAATGATCGGGAATAGAACGCCTATCCCTGCGGTCATTTCACTTCCAACAGCTTGATTTAGTGTATGACCACCAAACCATACCGGATAACCCATAATGAAATATCCAATAGCCAGAAGGACAAAAGCTATAAGCAGAGATTTTTTAAACCCGATTTGATCTGCGATGCTACCCGATAGAATGGGAAGGAAAAAGACTAATGCCCATAATATCCCATTCAAGTTGCTTGGCCAGTAGTCTCCTAGTCCCAGTTGTCCCAAGTACAGAACAACAAAACTTGCCATTGCATAATAGGCTCCCCTTTCAAATAACTCGGTTAAGTTCGCAGTCCAAAAACTTCTTGGAAAGCTACTTTTTTTATTTTCTTTCGAATTTTCCATATAACTAATTTAAATGCTAATAGCGTTTTCACTTTAATGGTGTAAATCCCGGATTCGATAGACGCAATCATGCGTCTCTACAATAGCCCATTAATACCAAAATAGAGATGATCACAAACTTTATTTTCGAAATGTATGATCCCCGGCATTCGCCCCCATTCTTCGAAACCATGTTTTTTAAGGAGGGCGATGCTGCCGTGGTTGGTGTCGAGGAGGATAGCAATCAGACTCTCGATTCCCAGTCTGGGGCAGTCGGCCATCATGTGTTTTAGCAAGACGGAGCCAATGCCTTCCTTGTGGTGATTGTAATCGAGGAAAAAGCTTACTTCGACAACTTTTCTCATGGCTTTTCGTCCGGGCCTGTAGGGTGATAATGAGCCATATCCGATAACTCTGCCATCAAGCTCGGCAGTGTAAATTGGGTGTAAGTTTTCATTATGAAAAGCAAACCAATCCTGTCGTTCCTCCAAATCAACTTCTTCCATGAAGCCACATGCATTTCGGGAGCGGATAGCCTGATTGAAAATATCGAGGATAGCTGAAAGATCATTCTTTCTGGCAAAGCGTATGTTCAAATTTTGTTTCATTTTT
This sequence comes from uncultured Porphyromonadaceae bacterium, assembly GCA_964467485.1. Lineage (GTDB taxonomy): Bacteria > Bacteroidota > Bacteroidia > Bacteroidales > UBA12481 > JAUVKA01. Next base: position 3,378 of record CAYXQX010000089.1, read on the forward strand.
GCAGGGAAATAAAACTAAGAAAAAAAACTTAGTATTTTAATGGCTGAAAGGTTCGACTTTAAATTTTGTAAGCTCCTCGCTTATGTAATATCCATAGGGATTCATCCAGTGGATTAATGCCTTTATATTCTCTGATTATTCCTTCTTCGTTGGCACAGGGTCGGTATCCACCGAAATACAAGCGTAATCGGGCTCGTCCTGCAGTAATATTATTCAAACGAATTGGGAAGTTCTGCGACGTGGCTACGGGTAGTAAACCGGATAAACGTACTTCGGTATCGGAGAATTCCGGGGGGGCAAAGCTTCCTCTAAGTTTCGTGATTTCGTTGCTTATTGGTCCGAGGTATTCATCTGAGAAATGAAGTGTAAAGCGGTACACGGGTTCAAGAAAACTAGTACCAGCCTCTTTAATAGCACGTAAAATGCCCATAGGTGTTGCCAGGATAAAATCACCGGGTCGTGAATGCATTTCGTGATCTTCACCTTCAATCAGTGTGATCGAAATATCATCAACTTTCCACCCCTTGATTCCTTGTTTGAGTGATTTTCTTATGGTTTCTCTAACTTCATTTTGATATTTCCTATGTATCTTATCTACACTAACTTTTGATTCAAAACGTACTCCTGATCCTATAGGCAGTGGCTGGATTTCAAATAGCAAAACGGCCCAGCAGGGTTTGGGCATAGTATACCTTACAAGTCCCCGGGCTTTGTTTAGAGGGGTTTCTTTATAGATAATTGTTGGGGGATTGAAGATGGTGGTGAGATTAAATCTTTCATTTAGAATGTCTCCAATAATCTCCTGCTGTATGGAGCCCATAAGGTTAATGTGCATTTCCTGTTCATTCTTATCCCAGTGAAAATTTAAAAATGGATCTTCGATAGACAATTCTGTTAGGGCTTCACCAAGCCTCTGAGTATCCTGCTTTTCCTCGGCTTCTATTCTTACCTGCAAAACCGGCTCCTGGAAAGTACGGTCTGGGATTGTAGGTTTTTGATGACCAAGATAGTCGCCGGGCTGGACCTCGCTCATTCCAGATACCATTGCAATATCACCGGCTACCAAAGAATTTAAATCCTGATTTTTCTTGCCTGATTGTCTGAATATTTGAGCTACTTTTTCCTCTTTCTTTAGTCTTTGGTTAAAGATGCTGCCTCGAACCAATAAGCGACCCTGGAAGCTACGGACGTAAGCCACTCTGCCAAGAGTTTTGTCATGCTCCACTTTGAAAACCTTAGCGTGGAGTTCGGCATTATCCAATTGTTTGGCTTCCGGCATTATCCTTATTAAACCGTTTAATAGCTGTTCTATGCCTATCTCCGTCTTAGCTGAACCACAAAAAACGGGCATAAGCTGTTGATTCAGTGTATTTTTATTTATTGATGATTCCAGTTGTTTTTCAGCTATAGTATCACCATTGAGGAAGGGCTCCATGATGCTTTCATCAATGGTTGCAAGTGTTTCAAGATTGGCCTCGGAGATATCAGGCGACTCATTAAAGTCCTTTAATGAGCACTCCTGTCCTCCTTCATTAATGGAGAAGTTCATTTGAAATACTGGAATGTTAAGTTCTTTTTTTATCTGTTCAATAACCTGGGATGTGTTGGAACCTGAGCGGTCAGTCTTATTGATAAATGCCAATACTGGGATTTTATAGTACTTAAGAGCCTCCCACAACAGGAACAGAGTGGATTGCAATCCTTCAACTGCTGAGATGATCAAGACAGCTCCATCCAATACGCTGAAAACCCTATCCACTTCACCGAAGAAATCCTGATGTCCGGGAGTATCGATCAGGTTTATTTGATGATCCTTCCAAAAAATGGTATTTGTTGCTGTCCGAACCGATATGCCTCTCTCTCTTTCAATAGACATAGAGTCGGTAACAGCTGAGCCCTTATCTACATATCCTTTCTGACGGATGGCCTCGCCCAGCAATAGTAAATGCTCTGTTAGAGTTGTCTTTCCGGCATCTACATGGGCCAGAATCCCGATATTTCGTATTGAATTATTCATCAATATTCCGACAAAGATACGGGTCTTTACATATAACCTTTGTGCATTGGTTCAAATGTTTATAATTTTACCTCTCAAGCAAAAAATTATTATGCCTGATAAAAATGAGTTGAATTATTTTCGTAAAGTCTTTGAAAAGGAGCTGTTTAGTATCCTGAATTACTGGATGCATTATGCTGTTGAGAAGAATGGCGATGGCTTTTATGGGGCTGTAGGCCTGGATAATAAGCCCGTTGATGATGCGCCTAAGTCATGTGTCCTGAATGCGCGAATCCTGTGGACTTTTTCTGAGGCTTCCATGATGTATCCGGATATTGGCTATGAGGAGATGGCTCAGAGGGCTTTTCGGGTTTTGCAAAATAATTTCAAGGATAATTTGCATGAAGGTTATTATATGATGCTGGATTCTTCCAACAAGGTTATAGATCAGGTTAAGCATACTTATGCCCAAGCTTTTGTGTTGTATTCTTTGTCGAAATATTATGAATCTAACCCTCACAAAGGCCTCCTTAAAATAATTGAGGATTTCTTCAATTTTCTTGATGATAAATCCAAGGATCCAAATAACCCAGGCTATCTGGAGGCATTCACCCGAGAGTGGGAACTATATGAGGAGAACCGGATGGCGGATAATAATGAGCCAAAATCCATGAATACCCATCTGCATATCCTGGAGGCTTATGCAGCTGTGTATAAGGTCTTGCCATTGGATATAGTTGAGGAGCGGCTCAGACATTTGATTGATCTTTTCCTGAATAATATTATCAGGGCAGATGGGCACTTAGGAATTTTTTTCACCGAGGATTTTACTGAAACTGAGAATTCTAAGGGTATTTGCTCCTTTGGTCATGATATTGAAGCCTCATGGCTGATCTGGGAGGCTTTAGAAATTCTTGGTGATGAAGTTCTGAAAGAAAGGGCTAAACCTATATTGGTAAAGATGGCTAAGGCTGTATTAAGGGAGGGACTTGATCAGGATGGAGGATTGTTTTTGGAATCCACCAGGTTTGGAAGTCATGTAAAGACTAATAAACACTGGTGGTTACAGGCTGAAGTTATGGTGGGAGAAATGAATGCATTTCAATTATCAGGAGATTCAAAATATTGGGAAGACCTTAAATTGTCGTGGAATTTTGTAAACAAGTATGTTATTGACCATGAGGGAGGAGAGTGGTTCACAAAGATTAATCGTTTGGGTAAACCATATCTCCTCGAACCGGAAGATGATCCATCACCATACTATAGAAATGATTGGAAGGTTGATCCTTGGAAGTGTCCGTATCATAATGGGAGAACTATGATGGAACTGATGAGGAGGATTGGGGAGTTAGTAGATCGGTAGATTAGTAGATTTGTAGATTGATGGATTAGGAGATAATGTTGTAAAATGTTTGTAGGGACGGGGCCTTGTGCCCGTCCGGCTATTCGAACAAGGAAAAACTATATTTAAGAAAAGAAGCAAGAAAGATGATAAAGAAGATTTTATTATTAGGGATTTTGGCAGCTACCATTGGTAGTGTCTGTGCACAAGACTTTAATCAAGTACAGGCTATACAAGAACTGGCGGGTAAAACATCAGGATATTTTGAGGGATTTAGTGAGAAAACAATTCCGAATAATTTCAACTACCATAGTTTCCGCCATGATGTGGGGGCATCGATGATTACAAGATGTTTGGAGAATCCGATGCCAATGGCTTGGAAAACAGGAGCTATACCGGAGGGTTATGATAAGAGTGCGGCTGGTTTTATATGGATAGCTGCTCTGGATATGCATAGTTCCGGACCGGGATTTGATGTGTGGTTTAACGGTACAAAGCGATTTGAAATAGTTGCTTCTCAAAAGAAGAACTGGATGATTGAGGGATCTGATGGCGGGCAGCTGAGTTTTCAAACTATCATAACTGACCGTCATGGTGATGCTCATGGTTATATGTCAATGGAAGTGCCATCCTCATGGCTAAAGAAGGGGACTGAGCAGGAGATCAGGATAGAGGGGGATAAATCGGGACAATCAGCCTGGATTATTGTATATACGGTAGATGATGCTTTGGCCTTTTTGCAGAGGTCATCGGAGTTTTCGGGTTTATATCGTTTGAGTGTGAGTATGAGGGATAAAGACTGTGAGCTTGAATTGGTGGCTGCATCAACTATGGTGGGGAAAAAGCTGCGATTGGAGACAGGCAAGCTAATTAAGAAAACAGAATTGATCTTAGATGATGATTTTGCCAGAGCTGAGTTAGTATTTCCCAAAAGCAAGTTGGGTGATAAGATCGCTGTTTATGATGATAAAGGAGAGGTGTTGGTGTGGGATATCAAAACTGATGCTGCTGATAATTCGATCTTGATGGCCGAGGGTGTTTTGAAAAACCAAAAGCTGAAATCAAGCGATGATGGCTTTGTTGTGGTAGGTGAGAGAAGTTATATGCCAGATCTGGTTGAGAGTATTTTGTCTCTTTCTGAGAGCAAGATGGGATCTTCCCTTATGCTGCTGATGAATTCCAGTCATCAGGATATAGCCTGGATGGATTCACCTGAGAAGTGTGTGGTGGAGAGGGATACAATGTTACTACAGCCCTTGTTCAATAGAGCTGCACAGGATAAGGATTATCGCTTTGATGTAGAGGATGCGCTGATGATTAAGGAGTATTTACGGCGTCACCCGGAGAATAAAGGATTAGTAGCTGAACTTTTAGCTGATGGGCGAATTTCATGCGGAGCTACATATACACAACCCTATGAGGAGATGTATTCGGGAGAGGCACTGGCAAGGCAGTTCTATTTCGGAGCTAAATGGCTGAAGGATGAATTTGGCTATACTGCTGATACATATTGGAATGTGGATGTTCCAGGTAGAACACTGCAGATGCCCCAGCTAATGAAAAAGGCTGGCGTAAAGAACCTGGTTATGACCCGACAAGAACTTGGTTTTTATAATTGGTTTAGTCCGGATGGTTCGAGCATAATAGGATTTTCCAATGGCCATTATGGCAATTCATTCGGGCCTCTGGGTGATGAGTACTACATAGCTGCCGATTATTTATCCCAGTACAGTTTCAATTGGGAGGCGTTTTATAACGAGCAATCCAATAAGCCGGTTGTTCCGGTATTGTCGGATTGGGATATGAGTCCTGCTAAGGATTACAGTAATTTATTAAGCTCTTGGGCGAGTCTGAAAGAACTCAAAACCAAAGATGGCAAGGTTGTACCTGTTTCACTTCCCGAGTTTAGGGAAGCTCTTGCTCCTAATATGTTTGAGGCTTTTAGAGCCAGCAATCCGGTGGTTCCTGAGATACATGGAGAACGTCCTGCATTGTGGATGTATATCCATGGCCCCTCTCACCAAAAGGCCCAGAAAGCTAGTCGTGAAGCCGATATCCTGCTTACTCAGGTTGAGAAGCTTGCTACGGTCAATTCTTTGTTGGAGAGCTCTTTTAGAAACTACCCCGAGCAAAGACTGAAGAATGCATGGGAATCGAAAATATTTCCTGATCATGGTTGGGGTGGAAACATGGGCTTGATCACGGATGCATTTTTCCAGAGCAAGTATGAATTTGCCCTCAGTGAGGCAAAAGAAATGAGCAAGGCTCAGCTTAAAAAACTTTCTTCGCGGATTAATTATGATGATAACAAGGGAAGACCGATTATGGTTTTTAACAGTCTGAATTGGGTAAGGAGTAGTCCTGTTAATTTCACTATTGTGTTTGATCCGGGTGAGGCTAAGAATGTTGAGCTTAAAGATGCATCAGGAGATATTATTCCTGTGCAACTAAATGATATAGTTGAACATAGTGATGGAAGTATTAAATCAGCTAATCTACAGTTCATTGCAACTGAAATACCATCTGTAGGGTATAAGGTGTTTTATGCTAATGGGCTCTCGAAAAAGGATGCTGTACCTATTCCCAAGCAGGGCAAAAGACTTGAAAATCAGTACTATGTTCTTGAGTTTGGATCAGGAGGATTGAAGAGTATATTCGATAAGGAATTAAACAAAGAAATTATTTCTCCTGATGGCTTTACTGCCGGTGAGGTTTTTACATTACGATCCATTGGAAATGGGGCAGGGGAGTTTGATCAGATTCAACAACCTGATATGGAAGGTTTTGACAAGACAGGTAATTACAAAGTAGCTTGGCGACTGGTTGAAGATGGTCCTGTTTACACAGCGTATGAATACAGGCAGAAGATACGTAACGCCGTTGTTGAGCAGAAAGTTATTCTTTACAAGGATATTAAGAAGATAGATTTCGAGACGGCCGTACTAAATTGGGAAGGTATTTTGTATAGGGAGTATCGTATGGCGCTACCTATCAATGCTGATAAGGGCAAGGTGGTTTATGAGGTTCCATACGGGAAACTTGAGGTTGGCAAAGATGAGATGGCAGGAGCAGCAGGTGAGCGTTATCAGGTTGATTGCAAGGAGATCCACCCACGGTCTATTCAGAATTGGGTTAATGTCAGCTCAGATGATATTGGGGTAACTATGAGTTCCAGTGTGGTTGGCATTGATTATATTGATATTACAGGCACTTCACCAGGAAATACTCTTATTCAGCCAATATTATTTGCATCACGACGCAGTTGCCATGGACTTGGCAATGAATATTTGCAGACCGGCGATCATTACTTCCATTTCAGCTTGCAGTCTCACAAGCCTGGTTGGGAGAATGGCTACAGGTTTGGAATTGAAGCCAATGAAGAGCTGCTCGTTACCAGCGATTTGCGAAAGTATGCCGGAGCTGATCTGCCCGAGGGAATGAGCTTCTTCAGTATGGGTTCCGATAATGTGATACTTTCTGTTATTAAGAAAGCAGAGAATTCTCCTGATGTTATAGTAAGGGGATTTGAGGTTGAAGGGAAGTCGGTTAGTACCAGTCTGACATCAAGCTTTGGCTTTAAATCGATCACTCCAACCAACCTCATTGAGGAGGAGAACGGATCGAAGATGAAGAGTAATGCTAAGATAGGGTTTGGTGCTTTTGCGATTGAGACTTTTAAATTTTCAACAAAATAGGGTGGTGTAGAGACAGATTACAATCTGTCTCTACAATCGACAAAATATAAATCAGCAATATTATGAACGGAAACCAACGAATAACAGCAGCCCTCAAAGGCAAGCCAACAGACAAAATACCCATTATGCTTCATAACTTCATGCCGGTGGCCCGCGAGGCTGGAATAAGCATGAGAGAGTACAGGGAGGACCCGAAAGAGATAGCCAGGGCTTTTATCCAATCTGTAGAGACCTATCAATACGATGGGGTTTTAGTGGATATCGATACAGTAACCCTCGCCGGGGCCTGCGGTGTTGATGTAGACTTCCCGGAGGATGATCCGGCCAGGTCTCATCTGGGTAATCTGACGGATTATGCTGATTTTCCAAAGTTAAAAATTCCAGATCTCAGCTCCTAT
>CAYXQX010000090.1:0-10807 GCA_964467485.1 uncultured Porphyromonadaceae bacterium
CCCTATCTTAGGCCTCAGGAGAATGGTAACCGGACAGATGTAAGATGGCTGGCTCTTTCAAATACTCAGGGAGTTGGGGTTTTGATTCAGGCAGATGATCTGTTGAATATCAGAGCTCACCATAATTTAATGGAGGATTTCGAAAGCCCTGAGCGTACCGATGGAAGGTATGTTGATGGTGTGAGGGTGGTTAACCGTCATACTACTGATGTGAAAGCCAGAGATCTGGTTTCCCTTAACCTTGATTATCAGCAAATGGGAGTGGGAGGAGATAATTCGTGGGGAGCCCGCACTCATCCACAATATACTTTAAGAGGCAAAAAATACTCTTATAGCATGTTGATACGTCCTTTTTCCAGCATGGAAAAACCGATTAAAATGATTGGGACAGACATCAGGAAATAAATCTCCAATCTTTTTCAGATGAGTTAATAATGTTTATTACAATGTTTATTTCAATGTCTATTGAAGAGAGCAATTGAATTTATCGATCATGCCAAGGTTACTCATGGGAGCTATACCTTTGTAATCATTCTGGCAAAATACCGGGATAAGATGGTGTTTGTGAGGCACAAAGATAGACAGAGTTGGGAGTGGCCTGCCGGACATGTTGAGCCCGGTGAAGATGTGGATGATGCTGCTGTAAGGGAACTGAAGGAAGAAACCGGCGCAGTGGAATTTCAAATATCCCCATTAGTCAGTTATAGAGGGTGGTGGGATGATGAAGAGGTTTTCGGTAAACTTTTCTTTGCTGAAATAACTCAGCTCGGCAGTCTGCCCGATTATGAGATTGCTGAAGTGCGATGTTTAGCTGAAGTTCCGGAGAATCTCACCTATCCCGAGGTGCAGCCAGTGTTTATTGAGTGGTTTAAAAGCTACATTTCCCGTTGAACTGAGGGTCCTCAATGAGCAGGTAATTCATAAGTATTTGGCAACTTCTATTCCCCACCAAACAGATTGTGCCACTCATCAAAAATCTTCAACTTATCCACCCCATGCTTCAGCATTTTTTCTCTCACTCTTTCTACATCCTGCTCCTGACCTAGTTTCCCCGGGTTTTTGGAGAAGAATTTATCAGCATAGGCAATTATTTTTTCAGGGAGGGAGACCGGCTCCATGGAGCGTAGAGGGAGTGGTAGATTTTGTGAGCGAATATCATCCAATGAAAGACCAGTCCCGGTGTGTCTCTCACAAACCAGTGCATGGATCGGCCACCCCTCTGCAACAAGAAGATCATGCCCCATAAAACCATGACAGATATATGGTGCACTACCATAGCAAGCTATTGAGGGAGCATTAGTAAGATACATACCTATGTCGTGTAGAAGACTCGCTTCCTTGATGAACTCAATCTCCTTCTGTGACAATCCCTGTCTTTGAGCTATAACAATGGCCTTGTCTGCAACGGCTTCAGAGTGCTCCAGAAGAATATCCCTGGCTTTTTCAAATCCCCGGTATTGGTGTTTGATTATTGAGTATGGGTCAATTTTCATGTCTTATCTCGATCGGATACCACCGCTTCCGGAGATGTGTTTCTCGATTTTTGGGTCTCCCTGATAGGTGATGCTTCCGCTGCCTGTAACCCTAACTTCCAGGTTTTCTTCTACATGGGTGTGGATACCTCCTGATCCGGATATTCGGGCATTAGCTTTTCTAAGACGGAGATCATAAGCGAGAATGCTTCCTGATCCGCTAATAATAAACTCGCCCTTCCCGGCTTCACCATCAAGATTTATACTCCCTGATCCACTAATGATACTGTATACCTCACGGGCTTCAACTGAGAGTTCTATTTTTCCTGATCCACTCAACTTAACTTCCAGATCATCAAGGTCGGTGAACGTATTTGTTGAGCTAATATCCCCCGATCCGGACATTCTCACAATGCTCAGATCAGAGATCCTCAGCTTTATCTGAACAGGCTTTGTTTTCCACACAGGGTTTCTGTTTCCTATGTATAGTATACCATTGGAAACTTCAGTCCTGAGGTTATCCAGAATATTCCTTTGAGCTTCAACTACTAATCTCTGGTTATCACCCTGAGTAAGGCTTACGTTTGCAGAGTTTTTTATCACGATGCCATGTATCTTAGGCAGATTAATATCTTCACTTACAATCGGTCCCTCTCCCTGGATTCTGTTAAAGTGGCTTGAGCCATCAAAGTAGCAGGAATTGAGAATAAATACAGCTGTGAAGATCAGAGCTGTGTGTAAAACATTTCTTTTTAATAACATACCTGATATTTATGATTTTTGGCTAATAAAGTTAGGTCACTCTTGCCAGATCTCCAAACTTCGCAATTCCCAGCCACCCGATTCATAGTCCCAGGTAGCCAGGAGGTATCCAATAATGTCGGCATCAGAAACTCCATTAATGGGCAGATATCCAGTTATTTGTGATCCTTTGGATGATTTGTATGCTTTAGCTTCTATTCTCTCAAGACAGCCGGGATATATTTTAACCTTCTTTAAAAGTTTTCCATTTTCGCCATAAACGGATTGATACTCTGGCTTGTTTTTGTCCAAAGGAAGGTGTGTTCTTTCAGCTCCATCTATTATTATCATGGCATTGAAATCATCCTGAAACTCACCTTCAAGCTCAAAGATCAAATCATCGAGGGGATCAAAAATCATCAAGGGTTCCATCAACTCCATGGTATAAATGAAATTGTTTGAGCAAGTTCCATTTGTGCCATATAACACTTTCAGCCAAACATCCGGAATGCCATCTCCTGTCAGATCTATAATTTCAAGTTGAGGACTGAAACCTCTCTGTCTTTCTTCGGGTAATTCATCCAGATAAAATCCTCCTGATGGTGTTGCAGCCAGTAAAAACAGACGGTCGAAATAAATGCTGCCTTTTGCCTGTGGCAGCCCAAGAAGAGAAACTTCCAGATTCTTCCCTTTGATTTCCATATTCAACTTTTCTATCAGCTTTATCTCAGGGTCGAGATTAAATTCTGTTATTGCTGCTCCAGGGGCAGGGGAGATCCCGAAGTTTATTTCAGTAAATCTTCGGTAATCCTTAACAGAGCAGGAGTAGCCGTTTTTTATCCAGGTGGCAAAATATCTTGAATCTTTATCGGTATGTGGCGTTGGTCCTTCTCTCAGGGGTTTTCCGAAAATAAGTGCTATATCACGTATTATTGAATCACCGCGGAGTGAATCTTTTTCCAGCATACTTTTCCTATAAACAAATTCTTTCGCCCATACTGTTTTAAGTGAATCAAATATATCCGGATTATCCTTTATGCGCTTTACCCAAACTGAGTCTGGAACCAGGTTTGATTCCAATATTCCCGTATTACTTGCAATAACATCATTTTTCTTATTCTCCTGCTCCAGCATTGCATTGTTTGGGTGGATGAATCTTAGAAGGAATCGTGAAACATTTACATCCGAAAAATAGAATTCAAGCTCGCAGGGTTTCTCAAGCCAGGTTTCCTGATATTTAAATCCTGATATATATGCCTGACCCAACATGGTATCTATAATATTCTCTCCTTGTCCATATTCTTTTATTACATCCTCAAAAGTCCATTTTGCCATCACTTCATAAGGATTCATCCCGAGGATTTTATCCTGCGCAAAGCTTGTGGCAAAATGGGTGAGAAGCAGTAGGGTCAGTATTGATAAAGCTTTTTTTAAATAAATCATTCTTAAAAATCTAATTTGCGATATTAATATCAAAATTCCTGCCGAAAATATATTTTTCCATTAGAACTTTTAGTTGACTGAGGCATTCCTGAATCCCATCATCACCATAAAAGCCCGTTATTATCATCATGACATTAGTTGTTTCCGGAACCATCATTGTTCTCATGCAGTCGGATGTAGGACTCCCAATAGCACTCCTTTGATCCCTATATACAGGCAAGCGGTGTATATTCAACTCTCCTCGACCTATGGCTTCAAATTCCTCATTTTCAATACCAATACCAAGAGACACATCCCCAATGATTTTGTCGGCGTCAAAACCACCGATAGTAATGCCAGTGCTTATCGACACCATGTTTAAAATATCCACCAGGCTATTTATCTGGTACAATTGCATCCCTTTGGAAATTCTACGCAAAAGAGCTTCTGCTGATATTCTGTATCTGTTTGGATCTTTTCCAAGAAGGCGGTATGCCGATTTGCCCATTTTAATCGGTGGGATCTCCCGTATGTTTTCCATGGTTAACCCTGGTTTTAGCCGGTCCATGGTAGCCGATATTTTCCCCCATAAGGAATCGTTAAATTCTGTGTTATCCACAGTTCCAGTCATCAAGCCAACATGAATATCAGGGAATCTTATCCTGATTTTTTCTTGTATAGAAAATTTTGTCATTTCAAAGGCTTTTATCGGTTCCTGTCTCCTTGTAAAGTGTCAGGTATTCACCTTTTAAATTAATCAATTCCTGATGGGTACCCTTTTCAACAATCTCACCATCTTTGAAAACGTATATTTGGTCGGAATGTTGAATGGTTGATAATCGGTGGGCAACTGTTATACTGGTACGGTTTTTTCTTACCTGATCCAATGCATCCTGCACTAGTCTTTCTGATTCAGTATCTAAAGCTGAAGTGGCCTCGTCGAGAATAAGAATCTCAGGATCGAGGTATAATGCTCTGGCCAGGCTTATACGCTGTCTTTGTCCGCCTGATAATTTACTCCCACGATCTCCAACAGTACTATCATATCCATCAGCTGTATCCAGGATAAATTCTTCTGCAAAAGCTGATTTAGCTGCCTGCTTTATTCTTTTTACATCAGGATTAGAGTCTCCAAAAGCAATATTGTTTGCAAAACTTTCATTAAAAAGCAGGGAGTCCTGATGGACATATCCGATTAGATTTCTGAGGGATTTAATTTTCAGATTTTTTACGGAGTGGCCGTCTATACTAAGCTCTCCATCGATAATATCATAAAATCGTGGGATCAGATCCACAAGAGTTGATTTTCCTGATCCTGAGCGACCAACAAGAGCTATGGATTCTCCCTTTTTAATTTTTAGCTGTATGTTCTTTAGTACTGGTTTTTCCTGATATGCGAATCCTACTTTTTGGAAGACAATCTCCTTCTGGAATGATTTTATCTCGTGAGGATTGTCAGATTCGCTGATGCTGTTGGTGGTATCCAGGATTTCATTCACCCTGTCCATTGAGGCCAGCCCTTTTTGCATATGATAGAAAGCTGTTGAAAAGGATTTTGCCGGGGTAAGAAGTTGGGAGAAAATTGCTATGTATGCAATGAATGAGGCAGCGGACAGCTGCCCTTCGCCTGATAAAACCAAGTTTCCTCCATAAGCCAGCAGAACAACAATAACGATAGCACCTAAAAACTCAGACAGTGGAGAAGCCAGATATCTCCTACGGGTAATCTGATTCATTGTTCTGGTGTAGGCTTCATTTCTGTTTTTGAAGCCATCCGCTATGTTCTTCTCAGCATTGAAGGCTTTGATGATTCTTAATCCTGATAAAGACTCTTCCAGGAAAGCCATCAGTCCTCCCATTTGCTCCTGGCTTTTCGAAGAAGTTTTACGTAGGTTTTTGCCAATAGTACCGATTAATAAGGCACTGAGAGGAAGTAGAACCAGTACAAAAAGAGTGAGGACAGGGCTTATCAGGAAAAGGCCAATCAGGAAAATGAAAATATTTATTGGGTCCCTGAAAAACTTCTCCAGTGAGGCCATTATTGACCACTCAATCTCTTGTACATCCTGAGTAACACGAGCCATCACATCGCCCTTCTTTTCTTCAGTGAAGAATCCCAGGGGCAGGTTTAAAATTTTCTTAAAAACCTTATTTCTTATATCCATTACAACACCATTGCGAATGGGGGCCATGAAGAAATTGGCCAGGTAGATATTAGCTGTTTTAAGGAAGAACATAGTTACTACCAACAGGCTGATTGCAAATAATGCAGCCTGACCGCCCCTCTCGGCGATCAATCTGCCAACCTGGTAGTTGAAATTATGTTCTAAGGCAGCTTTGGTCCATTCCCAATGAACAGGATCGCTAACAATTTCCTGAGTGCCGAAAAGAACTGCCAGAAATGGGCCAATCAGGATCATTGAACAAAGGGAGAAGATTACGCCAAACAGGTTAAAGCCAATATTAAGGAAGGCATATCCTTTATATGGTTTAATATAATCCCTAACAATTTTGAGAAAGGTTTTCATATCCCGGTTTACTCAAATACAACGGAGGAAGAAGGCTTATATTTTCAGATTCATTATCCCTGTGTAATTCCAGGGAGTAATTTGCCTCAATTCTTCTTTAATCTCATCGGCAACATCAAGTGTGTCGATGAAACTTGAGATCACATCAGCGTTTATTTTTTCATTTGTACGGGTCAGCTCCTTGAGTTTCTCATAGGGGTTGGGATAGCTTTCTCTGCGCAGAATAGTTTGGATTGCTTCAGCTACGACAGTCCAGTTATTTTCCAGGTCGGCTTTTATGGCGAGCTCATTCAGGACGAGTTTATCTATACCCTTTATCAAAGACTTAACCGCGATCAGACTATGGCCAATGGGAACCCCTATGTTTCTTAATACAGTGGAGTCGGTAAGATCCCGCTGCAGTCGGGATACTGGCAGTTTATTGCTGAGGTGGTCGAAGATTGCATTAGCAAAACCAAGATTGCCCTCAGCGTTTTCAAAATCAATAGGATTAACCTTATGAGGCATAGCTGAACTACCCACCTCTCCTTTCTTGATCTTCTGTTTGAAGTAATTCATTGAGATATAGGTCCATATGTCTCGACAAAAATCCATCAGGATAACATTTATTCTTCTTAAATTATCGAATAGACTGGCGAGATCATCGTAATGCTCTATCTGTGTTGTAATCTGAGAACGGTTCAGGCCCAAGCTGTTATTAACAAAGTTGTTTCCAAATTCAACCCAGTTTATCCCAGGGTATGCAACATTATGAGCATTGAAATTACCAGTGGCTCCGCCAAATTTTGCCGGATAACGGAGTTGGTATAATGAGGCTAGCTGCGTGTCAATTCGTTCAGTGAATACTGTCAGCTCCTTTCCTAAACGGGTAGGGGATGCAGGTTGCCCATGAGTTTTGGCTAACATTGGTATTGCTTTCCAGTCGGTAGCTTTTTGCTTGAGCAAATCCAGCATTCGTACTGTTTCAGGAATAAAGGAATCTCTCAAACCCTCCTTGAGTGATAAGGGAGTAGCAGTGTTGTTAATATCTTGAGAGGTGAGTCCGAAGTGTATAAATTCCTTAAATTCAGATAGCTTAAGCTTATCGAATTTCTCCTTGATGAAATATTCAACTGCTTTAACATCATGGTTAGTAACAGATTCTATCTCTTTGATGCGCTGGGCGTCAGAAATGACAAAATTGGTGTAGATCTCTCTGATGAGATCATACTTATTCTCAGGAAACTCCTTTAACTGAGGCAGGGGTATCTGACAAAGGGCGATGAAATATTCAATTTCAACCAACAATCTGTATCTGATTAAAGCATACTCTGAGAAGTATGCTGCCAGATCAGAAGTTTTTGATCGGTAACGTCCATCAAGAGGTGATACTGCAGTTAGTGTATTTAATTCCATGGGTAATCAATGTTTTGAGAAAGTTGCAAAGTTACTAAAAACTGAACATTATGAATTATGAGTTTACCCATTCAAAAAGCTAACTTTGAGGTATGAGTTTAAATAGTATTCAAGTTTCGGTTGTAAAATACCTGAACTCTATCCCTTTTGTTTACGGGTTGGAAAAATCCGCCGGAAAGATAGATTTTGATTTACATTTTGATACCCCATCTGATTGTGCCCGGAAATTAAGACAGGGCGAGGTTGATTTAGGTCTTATCCCAGTTTCAGAAATTGGTTCTATACAAAATGGGAAAATAATAGGGGATTATTGTATCGGAGCCGACGGACCTGTTTACAGTGTCTGTTTGGTTGGTGATAAGCCAATAAACGAATTAGAAAGGATTTATATGGATCCTCATTCACGGACCTCAGTTAACCTTGCAAAAATCCTGGCAAGGGAATTCTGGATGAAGGAATTTGTGTGGTTAGAAACAGAGGATGGCTTTGAAAAGAACCTGATCAAGGGCAAGGATGGAGGGGTTGTAATTGGTGATAAAGTTTTTGGAATAGCGGGTAGGTATGCTTATCAATATGATCTGGCTGAAAAATGGAAGGAGATGACCGGTTTTCCTGTAGTATTTGCTGCATGGGTTGCCAACAAGCCTTTAGCAGAAGATTGGGTTAAGAAATTCAACGATGCTCTGAAGATTGGCGTGAATTCTATTCCTGATGTTCTAGCCGAATTTCCCTACCAGAACAAATTGGAGAATGTTGATTTGTACGATTATCTAAGCAACAATATCTCATATACCTTTGATAAACAAAAAAGAGCCGGTATGGCTCTTTTTCTTGACAAAATTATATAATCTGGATTAATCCTATTCTGTGCCTGTCATGATGAATAGAGGCTGGAAATCGAAGGCGTTATACTTAGGCCTTAATCTATCTGTATTGTAATGTTTGTCGACCTCAACGATTTTTTTCGAAGAAGTTACAACGTCAATCGGAGCATTGTCATAGCGGCCGTTCTTTAATATAACCAGTCGGCCATGTATTCCTTTAAGAATCAGGTCGAGGGCGAGGTTACCAAAGGCCATTGGTACAATTGAATCAATTGCATCAGGATCTCCTCCTCTTACCAGGTATCCCAGGTTTTGGTGGATGATGTTAATTCTCTTACCATTATTGTACTTTGGAGTCAGTGCTTTAATATGATTACCAACCGTTAGTCCAATTCCACCAAGTTTGGCATGACCAAACATATCTTTTTCAATATCCAACAGACTCATGTCTTCAATGCCTTCAAAGGTAGCGCCCTCTGAAACAAGAGCAATAGCATATTTACTAGGGTTATTAATACGGTCGGATACCAATAGTTCAGTTAGTCTTTCGATATTAAATTTATACTCAGGAATCACACAACGATGAGCTGCGCCAGCCATAGTTGGGAGCATTGCAGTAAATCCTGCATATCGTCCAAACACCTCAATGATAAGAAGCCTTTCGTGTGAACCGGCACTTGTTCTAAGCGCATTTACCATTGATATGGTACGGGTTACGCAAGTTGAGAATCCGATACAGTAGTCGGTGCCTGGCACGTCATTATCCATTGTTTTAGGAATGGCTACTACTTTAACTCCTTCGCTGTATAAGCGAACGCCATAGCTTAATGTATCGTCACCTCCAATTGGGATTAAATAATCAATACCCAACCATTCCAGGTTTTTAATAACTTCAGGAGTGAGATCGTTATATTCTTGATCATAAGAGTTCTGAAGGTGAATAGGTATACTTGCCTTAGGCATATGACTTGGCCGTGTTCTTGAACTGTGGAGGAAGGTTCCTCCAGTTCTGCCAGCACGGTTTACAACTTCTTCGGTAAGGAATACGAAATTTTTTGAATTATCATGTTTCTTGTCTCTGATTATTTCAGTTATACCTGCCCATCCTCTTCTCAGTCCGATTACCCGGTATCCTTCACGGAGTGCTCTAATTGTTATTGCACGAATCGCCGGATTTAGTCCTGGTACATCTCCTCCGCCTGTAAGGATACCTATAGTTCCTCTTTTTCCTGATGTCATTTTATTTTTGTTTAATGGATTAATAATCAGCTTTTAACAATAAAGCAGGATTGTCTTTTTTTGCAAAAGCTCCACAAAAATATAAAAAACCAAAAGAGTTTCCTGATTTTTTATGAGGAAACTAAAACTGCACTACCCTACATGCGCTTTTTTGCTACATTTACTTTTTAAACCTTATTAAAGAAATTGAGATGAAAAAGATATTTGTTTTCGGTTTATTCCTTTTTTGCATGATAATGGCAGGTGCTACTGCAATGGAAAAGGATTCAATCGGATTGTTGGAAAAAGACACGGTGAAGGTTTATACTTTTGAGATGAAAAGGCAGGTTGACAAGGCCTTATGGATGCTTACCCAGCGGGCCTTTGATGAGTCTGAGGAGTGGGGTGCAGATATGATCCTTATACATATGAACACATATGGTGGTTTGGTGGATATGGCCGATTCAATTAGAACCAAAATACTCAATTACAACAAGCCTGTTTGGGTTTTTATTGACAATAATGCTGCATCAGCGGGTGCTCTTATCAGTATTAGCTGTGATAGTATATTCATGAGGCCGGGAGGAAATATGGGTGCTGCCACTGTTGTTAATCAAACAGGTGAGGCTGTTCCGGATAAGTTTCAATCTTATATGCGTTCAACGATGCGTTCTACGGCTGAAGCCCAAGGTAAAGATACCATATTCATTAATGGAGAGTGGAAGTATACCTGGAGGAGGAATCCAAAAATTGCTGAAGCTATGGTTGATCCTTCAATCTTTGTTGCCTCCGTTTCTGATACTGGAAAGGTGTTGACCTTTACAACTCAGGAGGCAATTAACTGGGCGTTTTGTGAAGGAGAGGCTGAGAATATTGACGAGGTAATTGGGAATTCCGGTATTAGTAATTATGAACTGAAGGAGTATAAGGCCAGTCCGATTGAGAAATTTTTACACCTCTTGCTGAGCCCCGGTTTGCAGGGGATATTGATACTTCTGATTATAGGGGGTATTTATTTCGAATTACAGAGTCCGGGTATAGGTTTTCCTATTTTGGCTTCAATAATTGGAGCCCTGCTTTATTTTGCACCACTATATCTTGAGGGGCTTGCCGAGCATTGGGAAGTGCTGGTTTTTGTTGCAGGGGTAGGGCTGCTTGTGGTAGAAATGTTTGCCATACCGGGTTTCGGTATTGCAGGTATCGGAGG
>CAYXQX010000091.1:0-3327 GCA_964467485.1 uncultured Porphyromonadaceae bacterium
AATAACGAGTAACGAATAACGAGTAACGAGTAACGAATAACGAGTAACGAGTAACCGAGCAAAATGAAACCAATAGAAATAGCTGAGACGCTAAAGCAATCCGGAATTGTTCCGGTTTTTAACCACGACGATGGTACAACAGCGATACGAGTAATTACGGCCTGCTATGATGCCGGACTGAGAGTTTTTGAATGGACTAATCGTGGAGGAAATGCCTTTGACGTTTTTATCAGGATTGCTAGTCATGTCAAAGAAAAAATGCCAGATATGATAGTGGGTGTAGGTTCGGTATTCGAGAGCGAAACGGCAAGGAAGTATGTTGCGAGAGGCGCAAAGTTTGTAGTGAGTCCTGTTTTAGATCCAGATTTGGCCAGGACCTGTAAGCAGATGGGAGTATTATGGATTCCCGGGACGGGGACAACTACTGAAATTAATCAGGCAAGTAAATGGGGAGCTGAAATCATTAAGGTTTTTCCAGGCAATGCTGCTGGAGGCCCATCCTTTGTTAAGGCTGTTCTGGGGCCGATGCCACATGTTCAGTTAATGCCAACCGGAGGGGTTTCAACTGACAAGGAAAATCTTTCAGCATGGTTTGATGCCGGCGTTTGCTGTGTTGGGATCGGATCAAAACTGTTCACAAAGGATCTTGTGGAGGATGAGGATGCCGGCCGTTTAATTGAAGAGATCAAACAAACGATTAACAAGATACAAGACGCAAGACACAAGATATTACAATAGCAGAATAATTTGTAGAGACGCGATGCTTCGCGTCTATAACCAATAAAAGGTAGAAATCATGAGACAAGCATTTATCATATTGATCGGAATAGCAATATTTTCAATAAATGCGCAGGCGCAGCGCCGTGCCCCGGAATTAACCCATCAGGACACCCTGAGAGGCAGTATAACCCCGGAAAGGGAATGGTGGGACCTTACATATTATCATTTGGATATTATGGTCAATCCTTCCGACAGTTCCATTAGGGGATCAAACCTGATAGGGTATAAGGTGCTTGAGGGTAATGATCTCATGCAGATTGATTTGCAGCCGCCAATGATAATTACCAGGGTTGAGCAGGATGGGGATAAACTTGAATATACACAGGATGGAAATGCCTGGTTTGTAAAGTTAAAGTCGGAACAGGATCCCGGCAAATATCTGGAAATAAAGGTTTATTATGAAGGCCAGCCGCAGGTTAGCCAAAACCCACCCTGGAGTGGAGGGGTTTCATGGAAGAAAGATGATAATGGGAATGATTTTATTGCCAATGCAAACCAGGGCGACGGGGCAAGTCTCTGGTGGCCATGCAAGGATCATATGTATGACGAGCCCGACAGCATGCTAATGAGCATTAGGGTACCTGATCCATTGATCGATGTTTCGAATGGGCGCCTAAGGAGAGTTGAAAAACATAAAGATAAAACAACAACTTACCACTGGTTTGTATCCAATCCAATCAATAATTATGGCGTAAACATCAATATCGCTGATTATGTCCATTTTTCAGATACTTTCCCCGGTGAAAAGGGGCCCCTGGATTGCGATTATTGGGTTCTGAGTTATAATCTTGAAAAAGCCAAGGTGCATTTCAAGCAGGCTCATAAAATGCTGGAAGCCTTTGAATACTGGTTCGGACCATATCCTTTCTATGAGGATAGTTACAAACTGGTTGAGGTTATGTATCCCGGAATGGAACATCAGAGCTCGGTGACTTATGGTAATGGATACAGGAATGGATATGGTGGCCGGGATGTGTCGAGCTCTGGGTATGGCGACAGGTTTGACTTTATATTGGTTCATGAATCAGGTCATGAATGGTTTGCCAATAATATAACATATAGGGATGTGGCAGATATGTGGATTCATGAAAGTTTTATCGCTTACTCCGAAAGTCTTTTTACAGATTATTTCTGGGGCAAGGAAGCAGGAGCAGCTTATTGCAGGGGAACAAGGTTGAATATTTCTAATGACAAGCCGATTATTGGTATTTATGATGTCAACAAGTCGGGTTCTGGCGATATGTATTCCAAGGGAGCCAATATGCTTCATACTATCAGGCAGATAGTGGATAATGATGAAAAATGGAGGTCGATACTGAGAGGATTAAATAAAGAGTTCTATCATCAGACGGTAACTACCAAACAAATTGAAGATTACATTATTGAGCATACAGGAATTGACCTGCAACTGGTTTTCGACCAGTACCTCCGCGATACCAGGATTCCTGCTTTTGAATATGCCATTCTTGATGGCAAAATGCGCTATCGCTGGGCCAATTGTGTAAGAAGATTTAATATGCCGGTAAAAGTTTGGGTTGATGGTAAAACTATGGTGCTAAACCCGGGACAGGGATGGCAGAACCTGGAGATGGAATCACATATCCGCGAAGTTAAGGTTGATAAAGATTTTTATGTTGGAGCTATTGAACTGACAAATTTTGACAGGGTGACGGGGGAGAGTTTTCAGTAGGCAGTCTTTACGATCGTTTGTGCAAATTCGATTGTAGAGACGCGATGCTTCGCGTCTCTACGAAACATTAAATTAAATATTATGCAAATAATTGAACCGAAAGCTCCCGTAAGATCAGATTTTTTTAATTCGATCTGGAAAGCACAGACATGGATGAATGTCCTTTACTTAGTATTGAGCTTCCCTCTGGGGATATTCTACTTCGTTATTCTCGTTACAGGTATATCTCTGGGGTTCGGACTACTCATTACGCTATTTGGGATTTTTATCCTGTTTGGAGTCCTTATCCTCGTTAGGGCTTTTTCTAAGTTCGAGGCAGAGTTCACAAATATTTTCCTGGGAACCCAGATCCGGCCACAGCTTGTTGATCCTGAGATTCAAGGGTTCTGGAAGAGATTCAGGGAAAAACTAAGGAGCTCTTTGACCTGGAAAGGTGTATTTTTCCTTTTTCTAAGGTTCCCAATGGGGATATTCGCATTTAGCCTGACTGTCAGTCTCCTGGCCGCATCATTGGGTTTGATTTCAACACCCTTCCTTTATAATTCCCCATGGTACAATTTTGAATGGCCAAATAATTACTGGTGGAATATTGACACCTTACCCGAGGCCCTAATTGTTGCACTAGTGGGGATTATCCTGTTGTTTGCCAGCCTTTTTGTGCTTAATTATTTAGCATGGATTTACGGGAAGGTTGCGAAGGCATTGTTGGAGTAGAGACGCAATGCTTTGCGTCTCCAGGTTTGTCCGTGCGAATTCGATTGCAGAGACGCGAGGCCTCGCGTCTCTACCGTGTTTGTTTTACGTCTTAAAAACTATTTTTCCATCATAGTCAACCTGTACCTTGTCCCCTGGCTCAA
>CAYXQX010000091.1:3337-10806 GCA_964467485.1 uncultured Porphyromonadaceae bacterium
CAGCAATGCCAGAGATAAACCATCGAGGATCTCCTTCTGGATTACCCTTTTCAGTGGGCGGGCCCCGAATTGCGGATCAAATCCTACTTCATTAATATGATCAAGGCATGCCGTGGTTAGGGTGATGGTAATATCCTGCTTCTTTAATACCTTATCCAGGAGTTTTATCTGAAGTTCAATAATTCCCCTGATATCCTCCCTTGTCAACGGACGGAACATAATTATTTCATCGATCCTGTTAAGAAATTCCGGTCTGACACTTCTTTTCAATAATTCAAAAATTTTCAAACGGGTGGACTCCACTATTGAATCAGTATTTTTATCATCGATCTTTTCAAATTCTTCCCTGATGATTTCTGATCCGATGTTGGAAGTCATAATAATAATGCAGTTTTTGAAGTTTGCCATCCGGCCTTTGTTATCTGTGAGCCTTCCATCCTCAAGTACCTGAAGTAAAATATTGAATACATCCGGATGGGCCTTCTCTATCTCATCAAGAAGAATCACTGAGTAAGGTTTTCTCCTGACTGCTTCAGTGAGCTGGCCTCCTTCATCATAGCCAACATATCCCGGAGGGGCTCCAACCAGTCGTGATACCGTATGTCTCTCCTGATATTCGCTCATATCAATCCTGGTCATTAGGTTTTCATCATCGAAAAGATATTCAGCAAGGGCCCTGGCAAGTTCTGTTTTACCCACTCCTGTTGTTCCCAGGAACAAGAATGAACCGATTGGCCTTTTTTCATCCGATAAGCCTGTACGGCTTCGCCTTATTGCTGAAGCAACAGCAGTTATTGCTTCTTCCTGTCCCACAACCCTGTTATGCAATTCCTCTTCAATGTGCAGGAGTTTTTCCTTCTCCGACTGCAGCATCCTCGTTACAGGAATGCCTGTCCACATGGATACTATGGATGCAATATCTGTGGCAGTAATTTCCTCCCTTACCAGGCTGTTACCTGATTCTTCAAAAGCTCTTACCTCTTTTACGAGCTTTTCCAGCTGTCCCTTTGCTTCCGGTAATCGTCCATATCTTATCTCTGCCACCTTTCCAAGCTGTCCTTCCCTTTCAGCCTTATCAGCCTGGAATTTAAGGTCTTCAATGATCTGTTTGGTCTGTTGGATTTTCTTGATTACCGATTTTTCCTCTTCCCATCTGGCCCGGATTTGATTGCGGTCTTCGCTCAGGTCTGCCAGTTGACGGCCTATTAAATCCAGTCGTTCCTTATTTTTTTCACGCTTAAAAGCTTCTCGTTCAATTTCGAGCTGCTGAATTTTCCTGTCGAGAACATCAAGCTCCACGGGTTTTGAATTCATTGTCAGCCTCAGCTGAGCAGCCGCTTCATCAACCAGATCAATTGCCTTATCCGGCAGAAAACGGTCGGTTATATATCTCTGCGACAGCTGGACAGCTGCAACTACAGCTTCATCCTTGATTCTTATTTTATGGTAGCTTTCATATCGCTCGCGTATTCCCCGGAGGATAGAAATGGAATCTTCCTCGTTTGGTTCATCAACAAAAACCTTTTGGAAACGGCGTTCCAGCGCTTTATCTTTTTCAAAATATTTCTGGTATTCATTGAGGGTGGTAGCGCCAATTGCCCTTAGCTCGCCCCTTGCCAATGCCGGCTTAAGTATATTGGCAGCATCCATGGCACCTTCCCCGCCTCCTCCGGCTCCAACAAGAGTATGTATCTCATCAATGAAAAGGATAACCCGACCTTCGGATTTTACAACCTCTTTGATAACGGATTTAAGACGTTCCTCAAATTCACCCTTATATTTTGCACCGGCGATCAGAGCTCCCATATCGAGGGAGTATATCTCTTTGGAAAGAAGATCGTCCGGGACATCACGATTTACAATACGGAATGCAATCCCTTCTGCAATGGCCGTTTTACCAACACCTGGCTCTCCCACCAGGATAGGATTGTTTTTTGTTCTCCTGGATAGAATCTGTAATACCCTTCGGATTTCTTTGTCCCGGCCAATTACCGGATCAAGTTTGCCATCCCTGGCACGATGATTCAGGTTTATAGCATATCGTTCGAGTGATTGATAATTGGATTCTGCATTAGGACTATTTACTTTTTCACCTTTCCTGAGTTCGGTAATAAGTTGACTGATAAGCTTTTTTGTCAGACCAGCATCTTTTAATATATTGGCAATATTATCTTTGTTCAGGATTAAGCCAATAAGAATATGTTCAATAGAAACATATTCATCACCCATCTCTTTTGCAGTCTTTTCAGCTGTAATAAGAGTCTGGTTTGCTGTTTGGGAAATATATAATTGTCCGCCGCTGACTTTTGGATATGTTCCAATAATGCTATCAACTGCTTGACTTACTCCAATAACATTTACCCCTTGCTTTTTTAAAATAAAGGGTAATACATTGTCATCGATGTCAATCAAAGCTCTCAGTAAATGACCATTTTCTATACTCTGATGACCGAATCCCTGAGCAATGTTTTGAGCTCTTTGAATAATTTCCTGCGATTTTATTGTAAACTTTTCAAATTGCATTTTGTTTGTTTTTATAAAGGAGGACAAATGGAATGCCAATAGCTATAACTGACAAAAGGTCAGTGATATAGCTCCCGTGCGACTGACGTAATGACGGTCGGGGTTCTATGAGGCATTGGTCAAAAAGGGTAAATTAAGCAGGAAATTTGAGTACTACTTTTGTTGGTTCACTTGCATAGACTGGCTAAATCATAGTATAGCATACTTACTTTTTATTCTTTGCTTCTCTCATTGGATTCGTTCCGCCGCTTCCATATCTGCCGCTTCCTGTAGTTTTATAAAGCTGGAACCTGCTGGTAACCATTTGTCTTGGCACATAATTATTGGATCTATCTGTGTCGGGGAGTTCCAAATAAGGATCTAGTTCAAACTGTATAACTTCTTTTTCACTAATAAATATTTTAGTAAAATTTTCAGTGTTTCTTCTCCACACTTCAGCGGGAATACGGTGCATCTTTGAGGTGCCATCAGCATATTTTAATTGTAAAATAACCGGCATAACCAGACCGCCAATATTAGCGAAGCTTATCTCATAATAGTGGTATGCTTTATCAATAATTTTAGCTTCATCAGGGCTAAGAGATGCTAATAAATCTTCGGTACGACGGATATCTCTTTCTTTAAGTTCAAACTCATCGTAGTCGTTGTAGAAGTCTTTTAATTCTGAATTCTTTTGAGTTTCAGCTACATATCCTTCTTCTCTAACTCTTTTGAAATAGATATACTCAGCTTTTGTGCTATTTGCTTGTTGATATTCTTTTATTGCTTTAGCATCAATAGGTAGCGGAACATAATGTTTAACATCTTCAATAGAAATATCTACATTATCAGTTCCATAAAACCATCCTCTCCAGAACCAATCAAGATCCACTGCTGAGGCATCCTCCATTGTTCTAAAGAAATCTTCAGGTGTAGGGTGTTTAAACATCCACTTTTGTGCATATTTTTTGAATGCAAAGTCAAACAGTTCCGGGCCCATAACTGTTTCTCTAAGGATATTTAATCCCACCGCTGGTTTACTATAGGCATTCATCCCAAATTGTTTCAGCGATTCAGAATTTGTCATGATTGGAACCATGCTATTCTTGGCACCACTCATATAGGGTACAACAGACTGTGGATTACCAGTGAAGTTAGTCCAATTTTCGTCCCATTCTCTTTCAGCAATACCCTGCAGGAAAGTGTTTAATCCTTCATCCATCCAAGTCCATTGTCTCTCGTCGGAGTTTACAATCATTGGAAAAAAGTTATGACCAACCTCGTGTATTATTACTCCCAGCATTCCAAATTTTGCGCTTTCTGAGTAGGTCCCGTCAGGTTCTGGTCTACCACCATTAAAGCATATCATTGGATATTCCATCCCGATCCTGTCGGTGTGAATAGAAATAGCTACAGGGTAGGGATAGTCAAATGTGTATTTTGAATATGATTTAATTGTATGAGCCACAATCTTAGTGGAATATTTTCCCCAGAGTGGATTTCCCTCTTTAGGATAGTATGACATTGCCAGTACTGTGTGATCTCCAAAAGGAACGCCTACGGCATCCCAAATAAATTTCCTTGATGATGCAAAGGCGAAGTCCCTCACATTGGTGGCTTCAAAGTGCCATGTTTTAGTTTCTTTAACCTTGGTTTTCTCTGCCCTTCTTGCACCTTCTTCACTAACTATAACTACTGGCTCTTTACTGGTTTTTGCCTGATTAAAGAGCTCCCTCTGCTTTGCTGTCATTACATCCTGTTGGTTCTGAAGAACTCCGGTGGCACCAAGCACATGATCGGCAGGTACAGTGATCTTTACGTCAAAATTACCAAAGGGGAGAGTGAATTCGCCACTTCCAATAAATTGTTTGTTTTGCCATCCTTCTACTTCGTTATAGACGGCCATCCTCGGGTAAAATTGGGCAATAGTATAAAGGTAATTATCATCCGCCTTGAAATATTCCATTCCTGATCGGCCTCCACCATCTTTGATCCTGTCGTTGATATTATACCACCATTTTATCTTGAAACTAAAGCTTGAACCAGATTTCAGAGGTTTTTCCAGATCAATCCTCATCATTGTATGATTTACCGCCACTGGTAAATCATTACCTTTTGTGTCCTTTACATGTTCAATCTTAAACCCTCCATCAAAAAACTTGTGCAGTCTCATTAGCTGGCTTGTACTCACTCTGCTAAGTGTTGCAGGCATACTATTAGGAGCTGCTCTATATCTTGGGTTGCTTAATCCACCCGTGGCTATTTGCTGAGATAAACCATTGATTGCACGAACGTTTTGATCTAATTGTACCCAAAGGTATTCCAATGGGTCAGGTGAATTATTGGTATAGCTGATTGTTTCAATCCCATGTATTTGTTGATTATCATCATCCAGGATAATATGCATCTTATAATCTGCCTGCTGCTGCCAGTATTCATGGCCGGGAGACCCGGAAGCTGTGCGATATACATTAGGTGTTGAGAAT
Organism: uncultured Porphyromonadaceae bacterium; assembly: GCA_964467485.1. Taxonomy (GTDB): domain Bacteria; phylum Bacteroidota; class Bacteroidia; order Bacteroidales; family UBA12481; genus JAUVKA01. The sequence continues at coordinate 8,326 of CAYXQX010000091.1, forward strand.
TCTTGTTTTAGCTGCTGGAATTTGTGGTTTTGTGCATTTACTGAAAGACCCAGTAACAATATTGCACTAAGAACCAAGATAATGGTCTTTTTCATTTTTCAATATTTACCTTTGTTACGGAACAAAGATACATTCAATTAATACTATGGGCATTAAAAAACATACTCAATTAGTTCACATTTCTATAGTTTTATCACTATTAGTACTATTTGGCTTTTCCCATAAATTCTATGTTTCAATAAGTCAAATAGAGCTTAATCGTGAAGCTAAGTCGCTGGAAATCAGTATTAGATTGTTCGCTCATGATCTCGAAGAAGCAGTCTTTAGGAACTCAAAAGAGAAGCTTTTGTTGGGGTCGAATAAGGAAAATCCGAAGGCAAAGGAGCTAATCTTAGCCTATCTGAAAAGCAATTTTGAAATCATACAATCGGAGAAGGCTATTGCTTATAAATTACTTGGCTTCGAACTTGAAAATGATATCATCTGGTTGTATGTAGAGGCTTCATATAAGCAGATAATCAAGGATATAGAGATTTCTAACAGCCTTATTACTGATCTTTTCGAAGATCAAAAGAATATCATAAATTTTAAGGATAAGGGAAAAACTCAATCTCAAATTTGTACCAAAACAAAGCCCAAGTACTCTTTTCGCACAGACTCTTAGCGTTAAAAAAAGTTAAATTTTTTTTCTTTCTGTTTTGAACAACAATTTTACCCCAATTTTGTAGCATGACTGATTTATTGAATCATATTGTTGAATTAATTGATAAATAAAATGAATAAGCTAAGCCTTTTACCGATTGTTGCATTGCTTATGCTGATAAGCAGCTGTGCTGTATCTGAAAACCCTGATGGGGAGCGTTTACTGAATTTACGATATGAAGAGGATTATACTCCAACATACTACGAGGTAATAGAAATGTACAAATTATTGGCCGATACATATGCTATTGCAGAGCTTAAGGAATATGGCCTGACTGATTCTGGTAAACCCCTGCATCTGTTTGTTATTGATAAGGATAAAGATTTTGATCCTGATAAAATCAAAGAAAAAAACAAGCAAATAGTTATGATAAATAATGGCATTCACCCCGGAGAGCCGGTCGGTATTGATGCCAGTCTTATGTATGCTGATGATATGCTTCGAAATTTGGATGATATGCAAACTCTGCTTGATAATACTGTAGTTTGTTTTATACCTGTCTATAATATTGGGGGGTGTTTGTATCGCTCACATTTTCATAGAACAAACCAACCCGGTCCATATGAATCAGGATACAGGGGCAATTATAAAAACCTTGATTTGAACCGTGATTTTGTAAAAATGGATACTGAGAATGCGAAATCTTTTGCCAATATTAATCGGACCTGGCAGCCCGATTTATTTCTGGATACTCATACTACCAATGGTTCAGATCATCAATACTGTATCACTCTGATACCTGCTCAGCATAATTCAATGCAGACTGACCTTGGTGATTTTTTTAGCCAGGAGCTGGTACCTGCTTTGTATGAAAAAATGCGTCAGACACCATATGAACTTATTCCATATCCAACCTATAGCAATAGGAATCCTGAGAGCGGCATAAGTAATTATGTTCAGACTCCCAGATATTCAACAGGGTATACCCAATTGTTTAATTCGATGTCCTTTATGACAGAGAACCATTGTTATAAGCCATATCCTGATAGAGTAAAATCGGCATACCATTTTATTACTTCCCTGGTTGAATATACCTCAGAGAATGGTGATGTGATACGGGAGAAACGAGCTCTTGCCGATGAAAAAATTAAAACCCAGGAGATATACCCATTAAGCTATGAGCTTGATACAACCAAATATACAGAGATAGAGTTTAAATGGTATGGTAGGGGAGAAATACCGAGCCTATTGACAGATGAGACTGTGAATCATTATGATCATTCTAAGGCTCACACCTCAATAATTCCATTTTACGATAATTTTAAGCCTGTCAAAACTGTTAAGAAACCTGCTTATTACATTCTTCCACAGGCATGGAGTGAGGTAGTAGAGCGAATGAAAATAAACAAGATTGAAATGCAGCGCCTGGCGGTGGATACCAGTATAACTGTTACTGCCTATTATATTGATGATCTGGTTTGGAGCCGTCGACCAAGTAATGGCCACTTTTTTCATAATAATTTTAAGGTAAGGCCAGAAACTCAAACAATTAAATACTACTCAGGAGATTATATTGTTCCTGTAAATCAGGTTAGTAATATGTTTATTGTTAGTCAGTTAGAGCCTCTTGGTGCAGATTCATACTTCAGGTGGAATTTCTTTGATAGCTGTCTGGAAAATCGTGAATGGTTCTCACCTCATCCTGTTCTGGAGCAGAAAATGGTTGACTATATGAAAAAGCATCCTGATTTAAGAGAAATGCTTGACGATGCCATTGCTGGAAATCCTGAAATGGCCGGGAATCGCAGGGCCCAGATGAATTTTATTTACCAGAATGT
>CAYXQX010000092.1:0-10720 GCA_964467485.1 uncultured Porphyromonadaceae bacterium
TTATACCTACGAATTTTAATTTATTGTATTTATCTGTCCTTGTAAATAAGCTCTGGCCAGTATCAGGTTTTTATCAAAAAGAGCTTTGGGCCCCCAACTGCCTTCAATAGAAATGCCTCCCTTGTATCCAGCTTGTTGGAGGGCAAGTAAATATGGGACAAAATTATCCCCCATCAATCCTGGAGCCGTTCTTTTTTCTTTTTCAGCAATATGCATATGGGCAAGTATTTTTCTTGATTCAATAAGAGATTCCGGGCCTTCATCCTCACATAACATGTGGTAAATATCCCCCAGTACCTGGATATTAGGATGGTTGACTTCCAAGGCAATGATATAAGCTTCTTCAACACGGTTTACAATATTTGACTCTTTTTGCCTAAGAGGTTCAATAACTACTACTACGTCATATTCCTGGGCAATGGGTCCCATCTTTTTTAATAATTCTGTGAATTGTTTAACTGCTTCATTTTTGTCAAATCCATCAGGATAGTTTCTTGAGCCGCTGCTGCCAAATACTATTCTTTTGATGCCTGCTGTTTGAGCTCTTCTGAATGCTGTTTTTGCGAACTTAAGAATTTCATCATGTTGAATTTCAGGGCCTGTAGACTTCAGGCTCCCCGGCAAAAATCCATTACATGCCAGGATTGGTATTGATGATTCCTTAAGGATGTCCATGTTTTTTTGAAACTCTTCTTCTGATTTATCCGGAATCAAAAATCTTCTTACTCCCTCTTCTATATAATCAAATCCTGCATCAGCAACTATTTGATGGTTGCTAATTGAAGTGCATACTCCAAGTTTTGGTGAAAAATTTTTGTCCATGGTTTCTTGTGCAGATACTATTGCCACGGCTGATGAAAGAATTATAAAAAAGAAAAGTGCTATTTTGTTCATGCTAAATATTTTAGGATGTATGAGGAATTCAAATCTACAAAAGCAAATACAATTTACAGCCCTCTGGCACCATTTGAATTATCGAAACAAATACTTACCTTTGCACCTCAATTGATTAAAAATAAATTTATTAAAGTAAAATTAAGTAAAACATGTACTTAACAGCGAAAAAGAAACAAGAGTTTTTCGAGAAGTACGGAAAGTCTAATACAGATACAGGATCTTCTGAAGGTCAGGTAGCTTTATTTTCCCACCGTATTGCTCACTTGACAGAACATCTGAAAAAGAATAGAAAAGATTACAGCACTCAGCGTGCACTGATCATATTGGTTGGTAAACGCCGGAAGATTTTGAATTACCTTAAGGACCGTGATATTGAGCGGTACCGTGTAATTATTAAGGCTTTAAATCTTCGTAAATAGTTTCAATACCGAGAAAAGGCAATTTTATTGCCTTTTTTTATTTCACTAATTATTTGTATCCCGGGATTTACCCGGATATCTTTTATCGAAAACTCTTAATGGGTTGAGCGGTTATTTTATTACAACACAAAACAATTATGTACAAATTATATCAAAAAACTATTGAGCTGGCAGACGGACGCCAGATTACTATTGAAACCGGGAAATTAGCCAAACAGGCTGACGGTTCCGTGGTTGTCAGTATGGGGAACACCAAATTACTGGCTACTGTTGTTGCTGCAAAGGACCCAAAGCCCGATGTGGACTTCATGCCTTTGAGTGTAGATTACAAAGAAAAATTTGCCTCCTCAGGGAGGTTTCCTGGAGGTTTCCTGAAAAGGGAGGGACGGCCAGGAGATAATGAGATTCTAATATCAAGATTGATTGACAGAGTTTTACGCCCATTGTTTCCAAGTGATTATCACTGCGATGTATTCGTAACTATTTACTTGATTTCAGCTGATGAAAATGCTCCTGGCGATGCTTTAGCCGGTTTGGCTGCATCTGCGGCACTGGCAGTATCAGATATTCCTTTTGGAGGACCTATATCTGAAGCAAGAGTGGCCCGTATTGATGGACAGTTGGTCATTAATCCTACCATGGAGCAGATGGAGAATGCCGATATCGATATTATGCTTGGAGCTACTATTGATAATATAATGATGGTTGAAGGAGAGATGTCGGAGGTTTCTGAAGAAGAAATGCTCGAGGCTATCAAATTCGGTCATGAAGAAGTAAAGAAGCAATGCCAGGCTCAGATAGAATTAAGAGCTGAATTGGGGATTGAAGAGAATCGTGAGTATGCAGGCGATGAGCAGGATTCTGAGTTGGAAGCTAAGATTAAGGAATTTTCGTACGAAAGGGCATACAATATTGCCAAGTCTCAATTACCAAAGGCTGAGCGCGAAAAAGCCTGGTCTGAGCTGAAGGATGAAATGATTGAAACTTTGGGTGAAGAACCTGAAGCCAATGTAGTTTCTATGGCAAAAAGGTATTTTCACGATGTTGAAAAAGATGCTGTACGCAGACTATTGCTGGATGAAGGAATCAGGCTAGATGGAAGAAAGAATAACGAGATCAGACCAATTTGGTCTGAGATTGATTATCTGCCATCGGCTCATGGATCAGCTGTATTTACTCGTGGTGAAACTCAATCATTAACGACTGTTACTTTAGGAACCAAGATGGATGAGAAGATTATTGATGAGGTAATGAGGCAAGGTAGAGACCGCTTCTTGCTACATTATAATTTCCCTCCATTTTCTACAGGAGATGCTCGTATGTACAGAGGTGTAGGTCGCCGCGAAGTAGGTCATGGTAATTTGGCCCACCGGGCTCTTAAGGTGATGTTACCCGCTCCTGAGGTAAATCCATATGTTATAAGGATTGTATCTGATATACTTGAGTCTAACGGTTCTTCTTCTATGGCAACCGTATGTGCCGGTACTCTGGCTTTAATGGATGCCGGAGTTAAAATTACCAGGCCTGTGTCGGGAATTGCAATGGGATTGGTAATGGATGAAGCCGGTAAATACTCAGTTTTATCTGACATTCTGGGTGATGAAGATCATCTTGGTGATATGGACTTTAAAGTTACTGGTACTTCAGAGGGTATTACTGCATGTCAGATGGACATTAAGGTTGATGGACTTTCATACAACATCCTGGGTGAAGCTCTGGAACAGGCAAGGGTAGGCAGGCACCATATTCGAGAGAAAATGATGGAGACCATTTCCGAGCCAAGAGAAGATTACAAACCACATGTTCCTAGAATTGAAATGATTACAATTCCTAAGGATATGATAGGTGCTATTATAGGGCCTGGTGGTAAAATTATACAGGGCATTCAGGCTGAAACAGATACAGTTATCACAATTGAGGAGATTGATGGTCATGGTAAAGTAGAAGTTTGCTCTCAGGATAAGCAGTCAATTGAGGCCGCTATGGAAATGATTAATTCAATCATTGTCATGCCTGAAGTTAACACTGTTTATACTGGTAAGATTAAATCGATTGTTCCATTTGGTGCTTTTGTTGAGATTTTACCTGGAAAAGAGGGCCTACTCCATATTTCAGAAATCGAGTGGAAGCGTCTGGAGAATGTTGAAGATGTTTTGAAAGAAGGTCAAGAGATTGAGGTTAAACTTATCGAGGTTGATGAAAAAACAGGTAAGTTAAGGCTCTCAAGAAAAGCACTTCTTCCTAAGCCAGAGGGCTATACTTCAGAAAGACGTTCAAGTGAAGGTGGTGACCGTCGTTCAGGTGGTCGCAGGGATGACCGTGGTGGTGACAGAAAGCAATTTAAGCCTAGGCCAAGACCAAGACAAGAAGACTAATTCATATTGAAAATAGATAGTAAAAGAGGCGGTATTTGTACCGCCTCTTTTTTTTACCTTTGCTGGCATGAGTAGCCAGAGTAAACCAAAGTGTCCTTACCAATTTGTGGTGATTGAAGGCAATATTGGGGCTGGTAAAACATCTTTGGCCAGGAAAATCAGTAATGATTATAATGCCAAGCTGATACTTGAAAGATTTGAAGAGAATCCTTTTTTGCCTAAGTTCTATAAAAATCCGGATAGGTACTCATTCCCTGTGGAGCTTTCCTTTCTTGCAGATCGATATAACCAACTTAAAAATGAACTTCAGCACAGGGAGATCTTCTCATCATTTACCGTTGCTGATTACTATTTTATGAAATCCCTGATTTTTTCGAGAAATACTCTTGCCAGCGATGAGTTTACTTTATATTCTCAATTATTTCACATAATTTATCAGGCACTGCCCAAGCCCGATCTTTACGTTTTTCTGCATCTTGGAACGGAAAAGCTGCTTGAAAATATTAAAAATAGGGGCAGGGATTTTGAATCCCATATCAATAGAGAGTATCTTGATAATATCAGGTCGGGCTATTTTGAGTTTTTTAAGCAGCAAAAAGACTTTAGAGTAGTGGTTGTAGATACAAATAACATCGACTTTGTGATGAATCAAGACCATTATAATCAGTTGCTTAGAGATTTGTTCGAGAAAGAGTATGCTTTTGGTCTTAACCATGTGGTAGTGGGAGAATAGAAAATTTAGCTACTGGTTATATAAGCCTTAAAAAGGTTGAAAAAAATACCGATGAAGCATGAAAATAATTTTCGCACACGTGAAAACATTTATAAATTTGTACAGTTTGGATAAACAGAAAAAATCATATTCTAATAGGTAATTATTATGAAAAAACTCAACATCAGCTTTCTTGTAGTCTTGGTGGCAGCATTTGCCCTTTCTGGATGCAGTGGATTGAACAAAATGAAAAAGAATGCATCTGACATTAACTTGAAAGCTACTCCAGAAGTGGTGGAAATGCATGGTGGAAACGTGGATATTGCTATTGATGCCAGGTTCCCGGAAAAATATTTTAATACAAAGGCAGTGGTGGTTGCAACACCGGTTTTGAAAACACCAACCGGTGATATCGAATTTGAACCTATAACTCTGCAAGGAGAGAAGGTGACGGCGAATAATAAAGTGATTAACTATAAGGCTGGAGGCAAAATGTCTTATAAGGGTAGTTTGCCTTATGAAAATGGCATGAAATTATCAGAGCTAGTTGTTAATCTGGTAGCTTCAAAAGGCTCTAAAAGTGTTGCTTTTGAGCCTATAAAGCTTGCTGATGGGGTTATTGCTACTCCATTATTAGTTATGCCAAAAGAGGCCGAACCTATTGTTATAAAAGATAACTTCCAAAGAATAGTTCCTGAAACTTATGAGGCAGATATCCATTTTAGCATCAACAGGGCTGATGTAAAGTCTGGAGAGAAAAAATCAGATGATATCGCAGCCTTAAAGGAGCAGGTAAAAGCTGCTAATGCTAAAGATAATATTGAGTTACGCGGTGTGGATATTTCAGCTTTTGCTTCTCCTGATGGAGAATACGATTTCAATGATAAACTAGCTGGAAATCGTTCAAAAACTGCTGCTAAATTTTTCAAAAAAGAATTGCAAGGTCTTGAGGTTAATCAAGCTGAACAGGAGTCATTCTTCAATATGATGTCAAAAGCTGAAGACTGGGATGGTTTTAAAGAATTGGTTGGCAAATCAAGTATTCAGGATAAAGATTTGATCCTGCGTGTCTTATCAATGTATAATGATCCTGCTGTTAGAGAGAAGGAGATTAAAAATATTGCAGCTGCTTATACTGAGCTTGCTGATGAAATTCTTCCTCAATTACGTCGCTCAAAACTTATTGTCAATGCAGACGTAATCGGAAAATCAGATGAGGAAATTATGAAGCTGGCTGCTTCTTCAACTAAGGAATTGAATATTGAAGAACTCCTTTATGCAGCCACTCTTACAGAGAAGCTGGATATGCAAAACTCAATCTATCAAGCTGCAGCTGATCAGAATCCTAAGAGTTACCGTGCTTGGAATGATTTAGGTATGACCTTTATTCAGATGGGCGAATATGACAAAGGAAAATCTGCTATTGAAAAGGCTTCCGGCCTTTATGGTAAGAGTCCTGAAGTTTTGAATAACCTTGGAGTTATTGCACTTTCTGAAGGTGATTTTGGAAAAGCAGAGGGATTATTCAGGAGTGCTGCAGGAGCTGGCAATGAGGTTGATCATAACCTTGGAATTATTAATGTGAATAAAGGGAATTATAAGCAGGCTGTAAGTAATTTTGGATCTTCATGCCTGTTTAATTCAGCTTTGGCTCAAACGCTTAATAAAGATTATTCTGGAGCGCTTAAGACTTTGGATTGTGTAGAAGAAGGATGTGCAATGACCGACTATCTAAAGGCGGTTGTGTATGCTCGTCAAGGGAATTCAGCTAACATGTTCAAAGCTCTTGAAGCTGCTGTTGCTGCTAAACCCGAAATGAAAACAATGGCAAAAACTGATATTGAATTTGGTAAATTCTTTGAAGATGCCAAGTTTAAAAGTATTATCCAATAATAAGAATTGCTTAAAAAAAAAGGCCGGTTTTTCCGGCCTTTTTTTTTAAGTAATACATTCGATCTGTTTTAAAGGCTCAACGAAAAAGTTACAGGAATTGTAATTGATACAGCAACGGCCTTGCCTTTTTGCTTTCCGGGCGTCCATTTTGGGGAGGATTTAACTACTCTCAACACTTCATTATTAAGTAATTTATTTGTGCCTTTTTTGATTTTTACATCTTGAACGCTTCCATCTTTGGCTACAACAAAACTGGCAAATACTTTGCCTGAAATACCTGCCTCAAGAGCTTCCTTTGGGTATTTTACATTACTCAATACCCACTTATTAAAATGTTTGATATCCTTGCCTTCAAACTTTGGCATTTCTTCAACTACAGTAAAGACCTGCGTTTCTTTTTTGTCTTGTGAAAATGACTGAATTGACGCTCCTGAAAGAAAAATGAGCGTAAGTATCCCTGAGAATAGCATTTTGATTTTCATAATAGAATGATTATAAGACTGTTAGTATTGGAATAAATTAAAAAAATATTATTCTAACATAAACTTGACCGGTATAGACATTCTGACCTTAACATTTTCGCCTCTTTGCTTTCCAGGCGCCCAGGATGGAGCAGATTCCAGAACCCTTATAACCTCATTATCCAATGATGGATCAACTCCTCTCAGAATTTTGATTGAAGATATATCCCCATTTTGATCGATAATGAAATTTACAAAAACAGTTCCTTTTATTCCATTTTGAATAGCTATTTCAGGATATTTCACATTCTGTTGAACCCATTTTTGAAACCTATTTAATCCTTCTCCTTCAAATTCTGGCATTTCTTCAACAATAAGGAATACCTCTCCTTCTTCTTCTGTTTCTATATCAACCGGATCAATTTCTATATCCTTAATATTTAAATTTGCAGCTTTAAATAGTAATGATGACTCAATAGCTTCAATGTTTTCAATAGCCCATGAAGATATTCTTATCTCCAGATAACTTAAAACCTTTTCCTCGCCAGCACCGTTTTTTTTCATTTTTACAGCCATATCTTTGGCTTGTTTCTCCAAGGTATTCATTTCAGCATAATCTGATGAAATAATGGTCTCAGCATAGATTTTAATAGTTGATTTTGAATTGTTTAGCTCTGATGTTGAGCCAGGTATCACCATTTGATTTTGATGGATTTCCGGATCTGCCTCATCAGTGCATGCGCTAATCCAAAGTAATCCTCCAATAACTGGAACCATTAACAGGTATTTGATCAAGCCAAATGAGTTTTTTTTGTTTTTCGTTAGCATAAGAATTCTTTTTTTTAAAAATGATGTTTGATTAAACTGTTGGATGAATTGAAATTGGGGAACCTGAAATTGACTGCGAATTAATTCCTGAGAGTATATTCTTGGTTCATCGCCGACCACATGTGAATCGACAATATATTCATGGTTAATTTGGATTTGCTTCTTAATAGTAAAAATGGCAGGATTATAGAAGAAAAATAGTTTAACCAATTCTATAAATAGTACATCCCAACTGTGCTTTTGTCTTACATGAACTTTTTCATGTTCGAGGATCATTTTTGTTTTCTTATCCATCTTATCAAAAGGAAGAGGGTGATAAACTACTCCTAGAAAACTAAACGGACTCCACTCATTTGGGATAAGTGTAACATAAAGATTTTGCACCCATTTCATAGGGTAAGATTGTGTCCAGAACTGGATTTTTTTAATTCTCCAGATTAGTAAGATACACATTGTGAGTATTCCGGTCAAATAAGAAATAGACAGGAATTTTATCCATGGAAAGATATAGGGTGCCGTTCCAAAAATCTGTATCTCATCAATATCAAAATGAGCTATACTTGATTTGGCCGATATAATTATTTCGGGTATTGTTAAAATTGTATATGAACCGGCTGGAAGCCAAGAGAAATGAAATAGAGGCAGGACGAGGCTTAAAAGTGTGCCGATGATTAAGATGAACCTATTTGTCTTAAACCTTGTTTCTCTGGAGAGAATAAGGTGATAGGAAAGGGCCATGATAATCAGGAAGAAGTTGGCCAATAATAAATATCTGATCAGTCCGGCCATTTTACTACTTTTTTGTTTTATCTACCATTTTGAGGATATCTTCCATCTCAGTTAAATCAATCTTCTCCTTTTTTGAGAAGAATGAAACCATCTTTTTCAGTGATCCGTCGAAATAATTATCCACCATTTTTTTCATGGTGAAGTGGCTATATTCCTCTTTGCTTACTATTGGATGGTATTGATGAGTAGGGCCATAAGCTTTATGCCCAACGAACCCCTTGGTCTCAAGGATTCTGACAATTGTAGAAACTGTACTATAGGCAGGTTTTGGATCTCCCAGTTGTTCTATTATTTCTTTAACAAATGCTTTCTCTTTCTCCCAAAGGATATGCATTATCTGTTCTTCCGCTTTTGTCAATTCTCTCATCATTATCAAAATTTATTCACAATAAAAATACAACTAATTATTTAAATCATCAACTAAAAACTTAGACAGAGTTGTTATTTCTAGTAATTGTGTAGTAGTAAGCAATAAGCGTAAATGAAATTAATGAAGGAATTAGGATTGAAATGTTCTTTTATGTTTTTTTTTGAATATTTCCCATAGAACTATGCCTGTACTGACTGAGATATTAAATGAGTGTTTAGTGCCGTATTGGGGTATTTCAATACTAGTATCGCATTGGTTTATTACTTCTTGTTGGACACCTTTTATTTCATGACCGAAAATCAGGGCCAGAGAGCTATTTGTGGGTGGTGAGAATTGTTCCAGGGAAATACTATCTTCAACCTGTTCAACTGCAGCAATGAAGGATCCATTAGCCCGAAGCATTTGTACAGCGTCAAGAGTATTTTCAAAGTACTCCCAGCACACTGATTCTTCGGCTCCAAGAGCTGTTTTATATATATCCCGATGTGGTGGCGGTGTACTGATTCCACATAAAATTATTTTTTCAATACGGAATCCGTCGGCAGTTCTGAATATACTGCCAATATTGTTCAGACTTCTCACATTATCCAGGACAACTATAATTGGATTTTTTTCAGAATCATGGTACTGTTCTTTGCTCAGTCTATTAAGTTCTTCGTTTCTCAGTTTACGCATCTGTTAAATTTTGTTTCAAAGGTATAAAACAGCTGTTAAATGAACTTATTTAGGACATCGTTGTGGAAGTCGAAAAAAATTAGGAAATTCGCCTGATTCTAAAAAGTCAACAACTGAAAAAAATACAATATGAATCTCCACGAATATCAGGCAAAAAGCATATTAAAGGAATACGGTGTACCCATTATTGAGGGGCAAATGGCTGAAACTGTCGATGAGGCGGTTAGGATAGCTGAAGAAATCAACAATACTATTGGAACAGACAAGTGGGCTGTTAAAGCTCAGATCCATGCTGGCGGTCGTGGTAAAGGAGGTGGAGTAAAAATAGCCTCAAATTTGGAAGAAGTGAGGTCATATGCTAATGATATTTTAGGAATGACTTTGGTTACACACCAGACCGGGCCGGAAGGAAAGCTTGTAAGGAAGTTGTTGATTGAAAGGGGTATGTATTATCCTGGCGCTGATGGGAAAGTTGATGTTAATGAGTTTTACATGAGCGTTCTTCTCAACCGGAAAACAGGCAGGAACATCATTATGTACTCTACAGAGGGTGGGATGGATATTGAAACAGTAGCAAAGGAAACGCCGCATTTAATATTTACGGAGGAAGTTGATCCGGGTTTAGGGATACAGCCTTTTCAGGCCAGAAAAATTGCCACTAACCTTAAAGTGGAAGACCTGGCATTTAAAAACATGGTAAAATTTGTGATGGCTCTTTATAAGGCCTACTCCTCTATTGATGCATCTATGGTAGAGATCAATCCTGTAGCCAAAACATCTGACGATCTTATAATGGCTGCTGATGCCAAGGTTAATCTGGATGATAATGGTTTATTCAGGCATCCGGTTTATGCTGAAATGCGAGATGTACACGAGGAGGATCCTTCGGAGGTTGAGGCATCAAAATACAATCTGAACTTTGTTAAGCTTGACGGAAATGTTGGCTGCATGGTAAATGGTGCCGGACTGGCAATGGCAACAATGGACATGATTAAACTCTCTGGTGGTGATCCTGCAAATTTTCTTGATGTTGGAGGCTCTGCCAGTGCAGAAACAGTTGAAGCCGGATTCCGCATTATTCTGAAGGACAAGAATGTCCAGGCTATTCTGATAAATATTTTTGGCGGAATTGTCAGATGTGACAGGGTTGCACAAGGGGTTGTTGATGCATACAGATCCATTGGTTCAGTGTCGGTTCCGGTAATCGTACGTTTACAGGGAACGAATGCGGAAGAAGGAAAAACATTGATTGATGAATCCGGCCTTAAAGTTTTTTCAGCAATTACTCTTGAAGAAGCTGC
>CAYXQX010000093.1:0-10188 GCA_964467485.1 uncultured Porphyromonadaceae bacterium
ATAATGCATTTCGCAGAATTTGGTGTGGTAATGATGCTATTTCTGGTTGGTCTGGAAGTGCAGCCAACTTTACTTTGGAAACTCAGATCATCAATTCTTGGTTTAGGAGGCATACAGGTTCTTGGTACCGCAGCCTTGATAACAGCTATAGTTGTTCTATTCAGTCCATTAGCCTGGCAAACAGGGCTTGCCATCGGGCTAACACTTGCATTGTCATCAACTGCTATTGTCATGCAAACCTTGAGTGAAAAAAGTTTACTTAAAACAGAGGGTGGCCAGAACGCTTTTTCGGTTCTCCTCTTTCAGGATATTGCTGTTATCCCAATATTAGCATTTATGCCTTTACTGGCTGTTTATGAAGCTCCGGCAATTTTGGGAGCTGGTGATGCCCCTACCTGGGTTGAAGATCTGCCCATAGTATTGCGAACATTAGTCACTCTGGGTGTTATCACTGCAATTGTTGCAGCCGGCAGATACCTTATAAGTCCTGCCTTCCGACTCATAGCCCTGACTCGCCTCAAGGAACTTTTCACTGCAGCTGCCTTGCTTTTAATCATTGCTATAACCCTATTAATGACCAAAGTAGGACTAAGCCCGGCCTTGGGTACTTTCCTTGCAGGTGTTGTATTGGCACAAAGTGAGTACAGGCACGAACTGGAAATTGACATTGAGCCTTTTAAGGGTTTACTGTTGGGGCTTTTCTTTATCGCAGTAGGAGCTTCAATAGATTTTGATTTGATTATCAGTGAACCGGCGCTCATAGCTCTGATCGTTGGCGGCCTGATTGTTATTAAAATGGCTATCCTGGCAACGGTAGGAAAATTCTTCGGCATGAGACTGGACAGTAACCTTCTGTTCACATTCGCCCTTGCCCAGGGTGGTGAATTTGCATTTGTTCTGGTTTCCTTCGCCCTTCAAAATGGCGTAATGGAAGGACAACAGGCCAACCTGATAATTGCATCTGTGGCTCTTTCCATGGCCCTTACTCCCTTACTAATGCTCCTAAATGAGAAAGTGATTCAACCCCGGTTTGGCACAACAGAAAAACCTCGTCCGGATGATGAATCTATTGATGTTCAATGTCCTGTTATCATTGCCGGGTTTGGAAGATATGGAAGTACAATTGGCCGGTTTATGCAAGCTAACGGTGTGAATGCCACATATCTTGATACCGATCCTAACAATGTTGATCTATTGAGAAAAATGGGGTTAAAGGTGTTTTATGGAGATGCTTCCCGCCACAATCTTTTATCAGCTGCAGGAGCTGAGGATGCTAAACTGCTTATTGTTGCCGTTAACAACCCGGTAAAAGCCCTTCAGATCGTTGAAACTGCAAAAAAACATCACCCTCACCTAAAAATAATCGCCAGAACAAAAAGCTGGAATGACTCATATCAGATGTTGGATGCAGGAGTTGACATTATCCAAAGAGAATATCTTGATAGCGCCCTGAGAATGGCTGCTGATGCTTTATCAATGATGGGATTCCGCCGCTATCCAGTGACAAGAGCATTACAAACATTTAGGAAACATGATGAACACCTCCTGAGAGAATTAGCTGAATTACATCACGAAGAGCATAAATTTATTCAAGGAGTTAAAGAAAAAAATGCAGACCTTGAACGTATGATGCTGGATGATATGGATGGCATCGGAAAAGATAAAGACCAGGGATGGGATAATACAAGTATGAAGAAGGAGTTTTCACCCTTGCCACTGGATTCTAAAAACAAAGACAAAAAGACAGCTAATTAGCTTACTTTTGCTCCCCATGAATAAATTTGATGTCATAGTAATCGGAGCAGGAGCCTCCGGCTTGCTTGCGGCTGGCCGGGCAGCAGAATTGGGTGCTAAAGTGTTGGTTTTAGAAAAAATGCGCCAAGAGGGACGGAAACTCCTGATAACCGGTAAAGGTCGTTGCAACATCACCAATAATGCTGAGACAGAAGATTTTATCAACCAGGTTTATCCAAATGGTAAATTCCTGAGAAGTGCTTTCTCTCGCTTCTTTTCTCCTGATATTATTGATTTGCTCGAGAAAAACGGGCTTGAAGTTAACCTTGAAAGAGGTGGAAGGTATTTCCCTACTACCAACAAAGCTGCGGATGTTCTACAAACCTTGCTTAAATGGGTAAAAAAGCTTGGAGTGGAAATAAGATGTGGCTGCAGAATAGAGAAATTGTTCATTTTAGATTCAAATATTACAGGCCTTAGAGCCAATGGGGAAGACTTTACCTCAGAGAAAATAATTCTAGCTACAGGAGGCAAATCTTATCCGGCAACAGGCTCGAATGGAGAAGGCTTGGAGTTAGCTAGAAAATCCGGTCATAAAATCACCAAATTAAGACCCTCGCTCGTCCCTTTTGATTCAGTAGAAAAAATCCCCGGAAACCTTCATAAAATGACCCTCAAAAATGTAAGGGCAACAGTATGGACCGATAATAAGAAAACAGATGAAGCCTTTGGGGAACTGATGTTCATGGATTTTGGCCTGTCGGGACCTATAATTCTGACTATGAGCAGAAAAATAGTTGAAAACCTGGAAAAAAATAAGAAGATCGAGATTACTATTGACCTAAAACCTGCTCTGGATGATCAAAAACTTGACAATAGACTTCAAAGGGATTTAAATGATAACGGAAAGCAAACCCTTGGCACCATTTTCAAAAAATGGCTCCCCTCAGATCTAATTCCTTTTTTTATCGAAAAGATTGAAATTAATCCTGATAAAGAATGTCATCAGATATCTTCAAAAGAAAGAAAAAGAATACGCAACCAATTGAAAAATCTGAGGTTCACTATCCGTAGCCACAGATCATTTAAAGAAGCAATTATTACTGCCGGCGGTGTGTCAACAAAAGAAATAAACGCTAAAACAATGGAGTCAAAATTAATAAAAGGCCTTTACTTTGCCGGGGAAATAATGGACCTTGACGCAAATACCGGAGGCTACAACCTACAAATAGCCTGGTCAACAGGTTGGGTAGCAGGCGAGGCTACCGCCTCGAGTTATGAGTTATGAGTTATGAGTTATGAGTTATGAGTTATGAATTATGAGTTATTAAAAAAATCACAAGCGAGCAAAATCACAGCGAGGGAACCGAGCAGAATCACGCGAGCAAAGCGAGCAGAATCACGCAAGCAAAGCGAGCAGAATTAACCTGAATTACATTGAACTACATCCAAGCAGAAAATATAAGCAAATCATACGGCGACCTGTTTCTCTTTGAGAATCTCTCGCTGAGCATTGATAAAAATCAAAAGGTTGCACTAATTGCCAAAAATGGAACCGGGAAATCAACTCTCATGCGGATCCTTGCAAAGGTAGAAAACCCTGATAAAGGTGATATAAATTCGAGACAAGACCTCACCACGGGTTTTCTTCCCCAAGAACCGGAATTGGATGATAAGCTGATCCTAATCGATCAGGTTATGCTGAATATTCCAAATGTTTCTGATGCCATTAGAAATTATGAAACGGCTTTGACAGATAACAATACAAGAAAACTTGATAATGCCATTTCAGAGATGGACCGTCTGGGCGCCTGGGATCTTGAAAGCAGGGTTAAAGAAGTGCTTAGTAAATTGAAGATTAGCCGTTTCGATCAACCAGTTAAAGAATTATCAGGAGGCCAGAGAAAGAGAGTTGCCCTAGCTCAGGTTCTCGTCTCCCAACCGGATGTACTGATTCTTGATGAACCTACCAACCACCTCGACCTGGATATGATTGAGTGGCTGGAAGAATTTCTTGGGCAAAGTCATATGACCATTTTCATGGTTACTCACGATAGGTATTTCCTCGACAGGGTTTGTACAGAAATTCTGGAGATGGCCAACCAACAATTGTATAAATATCAGGGTAACTATCAGGTTTACGTGCTCAAAAGGGAGGAAAGACTTGATCTTGAACAAAAAAAAGCGGATAAGGTTAACTCCCTGATGAAGAAAGAACTTGAATGGGTTAGACGAATGCCAAAAGCAAGGGGAACTAAGGCGAAATACAGAATGGAATCTTTTTCCCAACTTAAACAAGCCGCTAAAAAGGAATATGAGCCTGAACAGGATGAGATTCAAATCGAATCCCTCAGACTGGGAAAAAAAGTTCTTGAAATTGAAAACCTCGGAAAAGCTTTTGATGACCTTGTCCTATTCAAAAACTTTAATTACAAATTTGAGCGCTTTGAAAGAATCGGTTTGGTTGGACCAAATGGTGTTGGTAAATCAACATTTCTACAGGTAATAACAGGCATAGTACAAGCTGATGAGGGATCTGCTATAGCAGGATCTACTGTGAAATTCGGATTTTATGAGCAAAAAGGTATCAGTTTTAATCCTGATGATAAAGTAATAGATGTTGTTAAGGAAATTGCAGAAGTAGTCCACCTGGGAGGCTCCAGGGTTATGAGTGCATCACAATTTCTGGAGTACTTTCTGTTTAGCCCCGATATGCAATATAGCTTCGTTTCAAAATTGAGTGGAGGTGAAAAAAGACGGCTTTATCTATGCACAGTCCTGATGAGAAATCCTAACTTCCTGATTCTCGACGAACCAACCAATGATCTTGATATCATGACATTAAATGTCCTTGAAGATTATTTGCTGAGATTCCAGGGTTCTGTCATGATAGTGTCTCACGACAGGTACTTCATAGACAAGGTGGTTGATCATCTTTTCGTTTTTGAGGGCAATGGAATTATAAAGGACTTTCCCGGTAACTACTCTATTTACAGGGATCACATCAGAATTAATCAAAAAGAAAAGGAAAAGCCTCAAGCAAAAAAGAAGATAGAAAAAGCAAAGGAAGACCAAGCTAAAACAAAGCTCACTTACAAGGAAAAGCTTGAATTCCAACAATTGGAAAAAGATATCCAAAATCTGGAAAAAGAAAAGGCAACTTTAGAGGAGACAATCAACTCAGGTGCATGCTCCGCCGATGAGCTTATAAATAAGAGCACCCGCATTGGCGAGATAATGGCAGCTATTGAGAATAAAGAGATGCGCTGGCTGGAACTAAGCGAATTCGAGATATAATTATAAGCCCTTCCTTGTTTAAGGAAGGGTTTGGGATGGATATTGGAGTGACCAGAGAGGTACGTATTCAGGTGTAAGAAATCAAAAATCCCCCGTCACAACAAATGCTAAGAACCTCTCCTTTTTATTATAAAACTGGTTAATCAGGCTCCTGCCGTTATAATAATTAAATCCAATCCTTATCCTTGATTCAAACTTGTCTTGTGGGACTATATAACCTCCTGTGACTGAAATATTTGGAGAAAAGGCATTCAGTTGGTATGCACTCACATTGACTGCACTATAAAAGCCTCCCAGATACTTATTATTGAAATAATACTCTAATTCTGCCCCCGCTTGATAATTCATCCATGCTTTGCGATTAGGTTTATTTTGTCTTGTTCCAAGAAAATCAACTCCTGGCATGAAGAAGCCAATATCCCCGTACAACTGGAGAATATTCAATTCGGGGTTTCTAAGGAAATGTAATGGCTTCACGGCAGCGGAAAAAATAAAATCATCTCTAACAGGCAACTGTGTCAGCATTGGGTCAGAATCTGTAGGGCTATGAACTGATCCGCTGTAAAACTCATCACCAATATGAGTGCAGATATGGTGTTTTGAAAAACGTAAAGACAACCATTCAGTAGGCCTTCCTGCAACAGCAAAATAATAAATGCCATCAGTTCCGATGAGATCATGGTTACCATGCCTCATGACAATTGGAGTTATTACTCCAATGTCGACTTCAACTCCTAATTTAGGGTTTGATTTAGGACTGAATTTGAATAATGATAATCTCACCCCGGGAACAATGGTTAATCTCCCCAAATATTCTCCACCCTCATTTATCCTGTCTTCATAATCATAGTCACTATACTTGAATGACTGAGAACTAACTTCGGTCCTAATAGCCAATGGATCTGCCAAATAAGTTGGGAAAAAGTTATCAAAACCCACAACTTTAAGATTCCAGTTTTTGATAGGAATATTGAATCTACTATTCTCTTCCTGAGCAATTCCGCTCAGTGAAATAATTATAGCTACAAAAATTATTATTGTCTTTTTCATCTTGCCTCCACCTATTTAATTTCACCAATCCAAACATCATTCGACTGCCCATATGAACTGGTAAATCCACCCATTATAAACAGTTTATCATTGAAAATAACACTGGCATAAGCATGCCGGGCATCAATCGCAAGTCCCTCAGAATCTACCTCAAACACTCCATCAGAATCCCTTTTCCAAATTGAATATTGACTAACACTGGTGAATCCGTAGTGAACATTGGATGTAGTCTTGCCCGAAAGACTCCATAAGCTGTTCTTATAGTAAACCATGTGGTGATCCGACCTCCAGAACATTCCCTGATTAAAGCCCGGGTAATTCTCAGGAATCCAGTTCACCCCATCATCAGAGCTCCAAAGCCAGTGCCAATCATCTCTGGGATGTCTTGTACTATCAGCTTCTTCAAAGATTACACCATGAATACCACCTTGTATATATATCCTTCCCGTTTCCGGATCAACAGCACAACCTGCTTCTGAACGAATACCATAATCATTATTATTGAGCTTCTCCCAGCTTATTCCATCACTTGAACGCCATACATCATTAAAATACTTCATTGCATATTGAGCAGGATAATTATCGCGCATCAAAGCACCCCCAATAATATACATATAATCCGTGCCCCCGTGATTTGCCACCACAAGACTGTGATTAAACCTTGGCAGCCAATCGCCCAATGTGTCCTTTGGCGGATGTGTTCTGGGCTTTAATTCAGTCCAGTCAACTCCATTTGTAGATTTCCATACATCATTACCATATTCGCGATAACCAGTCTCTTCATTTACAGTGAATCCTCCAACCAGGAACATAGCATCTCCTGATCCATCATTAAAAACAACAACCTGATGGCCCTTACGCCCTAACCATGGGGCCTTCTCCAGAACGAGATCCCATGATTCTCCATCACTCGAATTCCAAACATCTTCATAATAGGTATCTCCCCTAACAACACCGGGATTATAGCCGCCAAAAATCCATATTTTGTTATCATAAGATACGGCAGTATGTCCATACCTGTTTGGCCAATCAGCATTTTTAACCAACTCCGTCCATTGGAATTCACCATCATACTCCGGAAATCCAAAATCTTCGTATGACTGGAACTCACATGATGTGAATGATATCATTATTCCCGCCAGAATGGGGGATAGTTTTTGTATTAAACTCATAAATGAAATATTTTAAATCAGGGATGCAAATGTATAATTTAATACTAGAAAAATATGTTAAATTATTGCTACAAATTTAGAAGTTAACTATCTGTAAATAAGTTGCATAGATTTATTAGAAACACTCTTATATGAATTGAACATGTCCATTCTTTATTAAAAACAACACAGGACACCTTAGTGAAATAGCTTTGGTATAGCTTATGGATGAAGAATTAAAGACACAAGACATGATTATTGCCGGAGAATATTTCATTATAATGATTTCCACGACCTGAATTTCAGTAGGAACAAATAATCTAAATTAATTTTCCATTTTTCTAATATTCTGCATCTATATAGTAAAATGCTTTTGTATGAACTATATTAATTTCTTATTTTTGTACCATAATAAGTACATAAACAAGAACATGATTGCAGCAAATTTTTCAGAATTTAGAAATAATCTCAAAAAGTTTCTGGATGCCGTTGAGAATGATGAGGAAACTTTAATCATTAAGCGATCCAAGGGTAAAGGTGCTGTTGTAATTTCTCTGGTAGAATACAATTCCATTATGGAAACAATGTATCTACTCGGTACTGAGGCCAATGCTAAACACCTTAGGCAATCTATACGGGAGTTCAAAGAGGGAAAATTCGTTGAATTTAAGTTACCTGAAGAACAATGAGAGTTATTTTCAGCTCTTCCGCTTGGGAGAATTATATCTACTGGCAAAAAAATGATCCCAAATTGGTCAAAAAAATCAACCAACTCATTAAGGAGATAACAAGGAGCCCGGAAACTGGTCCGGGAAAACCCGAACTCCTTAAATATGATCTGGCAGGATTATGGTCGAGGCGCATAAACAGGGAACACAGACTTGTTTACAAAGTCTTTGACGATGAACTCGTAATTTTCAGTTGCCGTTTCCATTACGACAGATAGAATCCTATCTGACTATCACTCTCTACTTTTTCCCTTCTGACGTCGGTTTAAGCTCAATCTTGCTGAAATAACATTCCTGCCAATTATCACTCGCACCTTTAACCATAATTTTATAATCACCTACGGGCAGATCAATGGTACCCAGTTTTACTTCCTTGAATTCTGCCAAACCTCCTGTTTCGGGAAGATCAAATTTAACCGTTTCATCACCCATCTGGATAATCAGTTGATTACCTGCAACAGCGCTTGCTATTGTTGCCATAACATCACAATTAACAGCTTGCTTGATATCTACAGGCCACTCCATCCAGGTTCTGGTGCTTTTCCATGTAAGATATGATCTATCAGAAGTTCGTTTAAGCTTCGCATGTTCGGTAGTAACATAACTCCTGTTCTCCAAATCACACTCATCCGGATTTAAAGTTATTTTTCCTTCCTCATCCTGAACAATTGTTTGGTTTGTAACCTTTGGTGAACCTTTAATGTCGAGTACTATTACTGATGCTATTTCATCAGAAACGTCGCCTATCAGACTTATATTCAGTCCCTTATCACCACTACTGACATCATACTTTATAGATTTGTCAGCCAGCAGAAAGCATTGGGCAACTTCGTTTAATACCGGTACCATAAGGATGTTATCACTTGGCCAGTCGAAAACCTGGAGATACAATCGTGTATCGCCATTTTCTAATTCTTTTCTGGTACACCTACCCCACCAGGGACGTCTGAATGGGCTTGCTTGAGTTTCATAGATCGACTCGCTGTTGACATCCATCCACTCGCCAACTGCCGCTAGCCTGTCGATCGATGCCTGTGGTATAGTTCCATCAGGCTTAGGACCAACATTGAGAAGGAAATTACCTCCTTTAGAAGCAATATCTATCAGTTTATGTAAAAGATCCTCTGTTGATTTCCAATTATCATCATAGCTCTTGTACCCCCATGTTTCGTTCATAGTCATGCAAACCTCCCAGTCGCGGTCTTTAATCCCGGTTGCAGGAATATGCTGTTCCGGTGTATCTGAGTCTCCTTTGAAACCACCACCAAGCCTGTTATTAGTTATCAAGCCCGGTTTCATAGCCAACAAAGGATGCAATAACTCTGCACGTTCTTTTGTCATCCAGGTTGGGGTATCCCACCATAGAATATCAATATTATAATTACTAAAAATTTCTTCCACCTGAGGGTATGCAATATTTTTCAAGTAATCATCGAAACTACCACCCTGCGCCTCATCCCAATACTCACCTTCCTTATAACCACTTTTGGCTCCTCCCGGATGGGTCCAATCCTGTGCCTGTGAATAATAGAAACCGATTTTCAAACCAGCCTTTTTAGCCTCCTTAACCAGAGGTTTTAACAAGTCTTTTCCATAAGGACTAGCATCAACAACATCCCAATCCGTCACCTTGGAATCAAAAAGGGCAAATCCGTCGTGGTGCTTTGATGTAATAACAATATATTTCATCCCGGCATCCTTGGCCATCTTTACCCAGGCTTTAGGATCATATTTAACAGGATTGAATTCATTGGCATATGATTTATATTCCGCGACAGGAATTTTAGCTCTGTTCATAATCCATTCACCAATACCTCCAATTTTTTTATCATGATAGGTTCCGGCTGGGACTGAATATACTCCCCAATGGATAAAAAGGCCAAAACGAGCATCCCTCCACCACTCCATTCTTTCATCCCTCTGTTCTTTTGTCTCTGTCAGAGGATCAATCCATTCTTCCTGATTTTTAGCATCCTGACTTGTACAGGACAGGGAAAATAGTACTATCATTCCTACTGCAAACAGGTTTAGAAATATCTTTTTCATCAGTATAGATTTTAGATTATCAAATCTAACAATAATATTCACCAAAAGCTTATACCTTTATGCCTCTTAATCCAAATATTCTAATCTATCAAAAAAGAATAGCTATGTATAGAGCAATAATTGTACTGAGTTTGTGCTTCTCATTTCTCAACCTGTACTCTCAAGAAAGAAACGACAACTGC
>CAYXQX010000093.1:10198-10593 GCA_964467485.1 uncultured Porphyromonadaceae bacterium
AAGCGATGGGTCGGTCATGATCACCTATGCCTGTGATGCTGAATTTGTTTCTCTGATGCGTCATTTGCCTGCCATGGATCATGGAGACAATGCCTTTCTGGAGATAAGAAAGAGAAATGGTGATAGCTTTAAAATTGATCAGCCGAAGCACACTTATAAAGTTGTTGGGAATATCAATGAGTTCCAGGTAGCTATCGGCGAAACGACTACTAGCGGCAGAAGGGAATTGGTAAATCGTGAGGGTTTACTTGGCTACGGCAAATTAATGGAGCTGATGTTACAGCGTGCAACAACTGCCAGAGAGGGTATTGAGATAATCGTTGATCTGGTTACCAAATACGGGTACAGCAGTTCGATGGAAGCTTTCTCAATCTCCGATCCTGATGAAGCCTGGA
>CAYXQX010000094.1:0-10581 GCA_964467485.1 uncultured Porphyromonadaceae bacterium
AAAGACCCTCAGGATAAACGCTTTCTGATAATGAGCTCAGAAAACGGGGATACCATATCCAATATCTTCAGAAGAGAGGTCGATAACGAAAGGTGTAAAATTGCATTTGGCCCAGTGCAGAAACCAGGTAAATATTATTTCTATTACTTACCTTACGCAGTTCAGGAAGGTTATGGTTTTTATTACAACGGTCACTTCATTCCTGAAGAGGAGCCGGACCAGGAATGGCTTGATAAAAATAAGCTAAGTGTCAAGGAAGCATCGATTGATCTCCCTTCAGCTATTTGTTCCGGCATCCAGTCGAGAACTAAATTCGACAGTTTTTACCCAATGGAAGTGATCGCCACTAAGAATGAAAAACATACACTAATAAGTGAAAACGCTCGGGACTTCTACATGTTTCCGGAAGATAGAAGATATCCTATCCGGATGCAGGACAATATCCCTCTCAAATGGATAAAATCAGGATTAAATAATGAATTTAAAGGTAAGGCTTTACAAAATGAATATTATGTGTTTCAAATAGGCATATGGGCTGCTGAAAGCGACCTAAATGATATCAATATTGAATTTTCAGATCTGGGAAAAGGATCTTCTGTAATTGAGAAGTCCAGATTGACATGTTTCAATTTGGAAGGAATTAATCCTGATGGAAAGCATTTTCGAAAAGAACTGAATATTGAGAAGGGTAATGTACAAGCCCTGTGGATTGGGGTGGATATACCCGCGGATATTAAAGCAGGGAGCTATAATGGGGATATCAGGATAACAACTGGTAATAAGGGTAAGCAAGAGCTCAGCTTAAACTTAAAAATCAGAAATAAATTTATTGAAGACAGGGGGGACAGTGAGCTGTGGAGACATTCAAGGCTAAGGTGGTTAAATTCAACTGCCGGGATCGACAAAGAGCCCGTAAAGCCATTTGAAGCGATAGAGTACTACGGTGATACAATCAAATTAAGTAGGGCTGAAATCCATTTGACGCAGAATGGTCTTCCCAAACAAATTAAAGCCTATGGCACTGAAATTTTGGCCGCTCCAATAGAGCTGGATATTAAAACTCAACTATCGGATATCAGTGCTGAACTATTTAACAAAACAACTGACAGTAAGTCCAATGGCGAGATTTACTCGGAGTTTTTATGTGATAGCGAAGAGTTAAGCGTTACAGGGATTTCCAGGATTGAGTTTGATGGCTATATGTTCTATAAATATACCATCAAAGCCAAAGAAAATATAAACCTGGAAAAGGTAGAACTGAAAATCCCACTTAAAAAGGACATTGCCGAGTATATGATGGGGATGGGCTTGCCGGGAACGGAGGTCCCAGATTCTCATACAGCCAAATGGGAAGGGCCGCACGACAGTTTCTGGATTGGAAATACCTATGGAGGGATTCATTGTGAATTAAGGGGATCGGATTATCATGGCCCTCTTCTTAATTTGTATAAACCGGAGCCACCCCTTAGCTGGAGCAATAATGGACAGGGAAGATTTTCCATATCAAGAAATGGCGAGCTTGTTAATGCCATTGTTTCAAGCGGTAAGCGAAAACTTGTTGAAGGTGAAGAACTTAGTTTCGAATTTGCTTTTATCATTACCCCTATCCATCAATCAGACCCGAAAGCTCAGTTTACAGAAAGATATTACCATAATGGCGGTGATCCTGCTCCTGAAATGGAGGAGTTGGAAGCCGGTGTGGAAATTATAAACCTGCACCATGGCAATGAATATAATCCACATATTAACTACCCTTTCATCGCTACCGGGGAAATGAAAGGCTTTGTAGATAAATATCATGCCCACGGTAAAAAAGTCAAGATATATTACACAATTCGCGAGTTAACAAACTGGGTAACTGAAATTTGGGCCATCAGAAGCCTTGGTAATGAAATACTGGGCGGTGGTGGTGGTGGTGGTTTTCCATGGCTAAAAGAGCACTTTATTGACGGTTATACACCTCAGTGGTATCAAAGACTCGACAGTCTGAAAGTGGATGCATCTGTCCTCACCAGCACCGGGGAATCGAGGTGGTATAATTATTATATTGAAGGATTGGGCTGGCTGGTTGAAAACATGGATATTGATGGATTGTATCTTGATGATGTATCATTCGACAGGAGGATGATGAAACGTATCAGGAAGGTGATGGAAGAACACAAACCCGGATGTATCCTTGATCTTCATTCTAATACCGGATTCTCCAAGGGCCCGGCAACTCAGTACACCAAGTTTTTTCCTTACGTAGATAAATTATGGTTCGGTGAGAGTTTCCAGTATGACGATATGCCTCCGGCGAACTGGCTGGTTGAGGTGTCGGGTATTCCTTTTGGCCTGATGGGTGACATGCTGCATGGCGGTGGAAATCCCTGGAGAGGAATGATTTACGGAATGACAGTGAGATACCCCTGGACAACAGAAGGGGTAACTTGTAACCCCATAGACATCTGGAAAGTGTGGGATAGTTTTGATATTGCCTCAGCTGAGATGATAGGGTACTGGGACAAAAAAAGTGTTATTAAAACCAATCATAAAGATGTTCTTCTAAGCTATTACCAAAAAGATGATAAAATCCTGATATCAATAGCAAGCTGGGCAGAAACTCCGGTAAACATCAGGATAAAAGCTGATTGGAAATCCTTAGGCTATGATCCGGATAAATCAAAACTAACTGCCCCCGAGATAAAAAACTTCCAGCCCGAAACTATATTCGACCTGGAAGAAATGATTCCTGTAGAACCAAAAAAGGGTTGGCTATTAATAATAGAAAAACAACCGTAGAGAGGCATATATGCGTCTCTTCAAAAACTCCGGTTTAAAGGTAAACATCACCTCTGATGAAGAAGCTGCATATTATTCTCCTGCACCTGTCTTGGTTTTTGACATCCATTTAGATACAACAGTTTCTAAAAACTTTTTCTTGTCTACCTTCATTTTTGGAACATCAATTCCGATAAATTCCTGGGCCTTTGCTTTGGTTGAAATATCAGGATAAGGCAGCTCCTCGTTGAATCCAAGATCAGCAAACAAGCGGGCTAATGATATTCTTGTTTCCTGTGCTACTGCTATCCCCTTGGCAATTACACGGCCGGTCTCAACAGGTGAATGGAAAGAATTACCATGACTGGCAGCTCCATAATCCCAGAACCACTGAGCATGACGGATACCTTTTAAAATTTCAGTCATCTGCTCATCAGTTGCACCTAGTTCCCATGCCTTAGCAGCCTCTGTATGAGCTCTTACAATAACCTCCTCCAGCTTATCGCGGTTCTCAATAATCTTATCCTGTCGGGAATAAACATCTTCAATCAGTCGGTCGGTTTCCTCGCGGTGACAAACCTGACATGAATTACTGATGTTGTTCAGCGGACTTTGAATATGATGATCGGTAAACTTCACCCCACCCTCACTCTTATAAGGCATATGGCAATCTGCACATGAAACTCCTCTGCTGGCATGGGTTCCTGTTAAATAAACCTCATACCCGGGATGCTGGGCCTTCAACATAGGGGCTTTGCTTAGCTTATGAGTCCAGTCGGAGAATTCCATGTCATCATAATACTCAAGCATACCTTCTACTGATGTCCCCTTATCCCATGGGAGAGTGAGATAAGGTACATCCTTAATCTTTTCCTTATTAAAATAATACTCTACATGGCATTGTGCACAAACAAGGCTTCTCATTTCCTGATGACTGACCTGGGTAATATCTTTTCCCTGACGTTCAAATGCTTCAATAAGAGCTGGGCGGGTGATCTTAAGATTCATTGTTTCTGAATCGTGGCAATCGCTACATCCGATATTATGTGTTATCTCATGTCCTTTTGTCTCCCAACTGCCTTTGTAGAACTCGGCTATTCCTACCTCATTCATCACACGAGGAACATCAGGACTCTTACAGGTCCAGCAGGTATTTGGCATAGGACTGATGTTACCATCAACAGGAGCTCCGGTTCTGAGTGTATTCTGGATATCTTCTATGGCATATCCATGACCCCGGCCCTGGTTGTAATCTTTCGCAAAACCATATCCCGCCCAAAGAACAACTAATCGTGGATCGACTTCAAGCATATCGATCATAGCATTTCCATTATATTTACTTGAAAAAGAAGTATCCTTTGTTTGAAGGTACGACTGATACTCCTTAGGGAAATTCTCGCCCCACACAGCATTATCTGCCTCAAACTCAGCAATATCAGTTTGTGGTGAATATGCAAACTGAGCTTCTGTACGCCTCTCCATGATCGAGGAGGCAAGAAGACCTACGAAGAAAACAACTACTATCGTTGCCAGGAAAAATGTCCAGGCTAATGCTGGTTTCTCTTTAATAAGTTGGTTAATGGATTTCATTTGAGTATTTTTTTTGTATTATTTATTCGATTTCTGATTCATAATTTTATCAAGCCATGATGGCACTGGACTGGCCGGCAGTGGCACACGCGCATGAGGAACACTAGTAAGACTGTTAATCCTTCCATGCGGAGTTTCCCTGTGACATTCCCAGCACCACCGATCGGAACGCTCACTGTGTGCCTGGACAGTCAGTGGCATAATTGCATCGTCAGTCAGAAGATTCTCATGACATCTGATACAATTATCCTGAACAACTCCTTGCCCTGCTTTCTTTATATGTATCACCTGCGGCTCTAATCTCAGAGTAAATATGGTAGCATGACGAATACCATCCTTTGCCTTGAAGAAATACTTGTTTATCACATTGTTATGAGGCACATGACAATCATTGCAATGAGCCCGCTCCCTGTGTGAACTATGATTCCAGGTAGCATACTGTGGGGCCATTATGTGACAGTTAACGCAAGTCTCTGGTTTATCTGAAAGGTAGGACGGTGCCTTTGACAAATAAAAAATAAAAGAGGATAGCCCAACAAAAACACCTGCCATAATCAGGACTGGAAATCCCCATTTCTGAGGCGGTCGGAAAAATTTTAATACTCCCACGGCTTAAGTTTTCAAGTAATGATTATTAATTATTTTCAAATATAAAATATCGCATCTGCTACTTTTGTAACATATGTGACATTTCCGACTATAAGAGCTCGAAAACTTTTATATAACTTGGCGAATCAAAGAATCAGGAATGACCCACAATAATTGGACAAGCGATAAGATACTAATTCTCAACGGATTAACAATTATTGTGACCGGAGGAAACAGTGGTATCGGAAACGAATTGGTAAGAATTTTATCAGATAAAGGAGCCCGGGTAATCATGGCCTCGCGCTCACTCGTAAAAGCGGAACAAGCCAAAAACAAAATTCTCAAAAATAATCCGGAGGCTGATGTCCATATCATGGAATTAGATCTGGCAGATCTCAGTTCGATCAAAAAATTCGCTACCCAATTTCAAAAAGAATATAAAAGGCTAGATGTTTTAGTTAACAATGCCGGAATAATGAATGTCCCATATACCCTAACAAAAGATGGGTTTGAAATGCAGATGGGAACTAATCATTTTGGTTCTTTTGCCTTAACTGGCTTGTTGATGAATGTTTTGGAAAAATCTCCCGGCTCAAGAATTGTAAATACCAGCAGTATTGCTCACAAAAAGGCTGTGATTGATTTTGACAACCTGCTATACAGTAATGGCAAGGATTATAATGGCATGGCTGCCTACAGGCGTTCAAAACTGGCCAATCTATATTTCACTTTTGAGCTCCAAAGATATTTTCAATCCAAAAATATAAATAGTATTGCTCTTGCTGGCCATCCCGGGGTAACAGAATCGAATATCGCCAGACACATGCTTGGTCCCTTCATCTTTAAAATTCTTAAGCCCCTAATACAGGTTGTCCTGCAAAAGGCTTCAGTAGGAGCCCTACCAACATTAAGAGCTGCCATCGATCCTGATGTAAAAGGAGGACAATACTATGGCCCTGATGGAAAATCAGAATGGAGAGGATATCCGGTTTTGGTTGAACCAACAGACTACGCCAAAAATGAAGAAAACGCCAGGAAGCTCTGGGAGATGTCTGAGGAACTCACTGGAGTGAGATTTTGAATTGTTAATTATTAAACCTCTACGAGGTAAAAACCCCAAATCACCGCGAACGAAGTGAGTCAAATCACCTCTTCAGCATCATCCTAAAGATCCTCCCCATCAACTGCATCTTCGATAGAAACTCCACCCTCTCATAATTTTTAGTGCAAGCCAGAATCCTGGGTGCTAACGCTTTTGTCACAACCCCCACATCCTCCGCCAGGATATCATACACTTTTTTAAATTGCTTTTTCTCCTCCTCGGTGCCGGAATCCATGGAGGTATTAAGAAAATCGGTCCTTACCATACCGGGCTGTATTACTCCAATTTTAACAGGACTGTCAGCCAATTCCTTAGCTACCGATTTAGTAAAATAATTTATCGCCCTTTTAGTTGTTCCATATAGACTTAGCTTATTCATCATCCTACCGTCACTTCCAAAACCCTCCATATTAAAAATTCTTCCTTTTCCCTGCCCCTCCATGAATTTAGCAGCAACTTTTGTCCCTATTAAGGATCCCGTTATATTCACTTCTACCACCTGGTGAATTTGTGAGCTATCCAGCTCAGCAAATGATTCATGCGGCTGCGGCACTCCTGCATTGTTTATCCAAATGTCAATAGCTCCAAATTTCTTAACAGCCTCCTCAATTAAATTCTGATGTGTCTTTTCATCTGTTACACTCCCGGCAACACCAATAACATCAGGATAAACTTTCTTTAATTCATCTACAAGCCGGTCTACACTATCCCTCGAACGACCATTAATAACCAGTTTGTGGCCAAGCGCCAGAAATTCTTTTGTCAGACCAAGACCAATTCCTCTGGTACTGCCGGTAATTACAATTACTTTCTTTTTCATAGACAGGTAAATTTTAAGCTTTTTATGATTCTTACAATCAGATTTAGTTAATTTATATCAGGAAAATTTATTCTGATTTTAATTAGAATAAAAATAAAAAATAAGTTCACTTTA
Source organism: uncultured Porphyromonadaceae bacterium (assembly GCA_964467485.1). Lineage (GTDB taxonomy): Bacteria > Bacteroidota > Bacteroidia > Bacteroidales > UBA12481 > JAUVKA01. The sequence continues at coordinate 6,975 of CAYXQX010000094.1, forward strand.
TAGGCCGTAAAAAACTAAAACAAGTAAGAATTTCACATATGACTAGACTGGGATTATTAAATCTGATATTACTATTTCTTTCATTGACTTCCTTCTCTCAAACCAAACTCAGAGTAGAATTGAGGGAAGGGCATGATAATATTTTCATAAGCTCTCAGAATAATCTTAGTATCCAATCACCGGAAGAAGGTCTGTGGTCCATCGCAACTGCCTGGAACAATGACTGGCCAGCCAATTGGCAACATGCTCATCCAAACAAGATTACAGAATCTGGCGACTGGACTATTTTATCAGGAGAGATGAAAATGGGAGGGGGATTATGGGTCTTGAGGGATGCATATAGAATTGAAAATGGCATGATCAAATGTATCCGGCGCTTTGAATGGCAGGGAGAAAAAACCCTCAATGAGGTCACCCTTTCTGTCAGATGGCAGGTTAAAGGTGAGAAACTCCAGGCTTTTCTCCCGGGAATATTATACTACGGTAATCCATCTGGAGAAAAAAACAGGCCTGAATGGGTTCCTTGGTATCATGGCAACCCAGAAGAAATGGCAATTTTCGAAGAACACAGATACCCCATGCCTTTTGCCTGTTTAGAATCAGGATATGGCCAGATTAAACTTGGCGCAGCAATACATACAATTCCCTCCCCTCTTAAAGACAAGAATTTACCAGACCACTGGTGGTCAATGGGTGTTACAGCCCATGATGCCTATTCTGAACTAACTCTTCTGTCAGGACCAATAACTTATAACAACGTTAAAAGTGTAGCAAAAGCCCTACAGTCCAAACAAATGAAATATGGCAACACTTATCTGAATATTGAGCCAGGAATGGTTATAGAAAAAACCTATTATCTGGATGTTTATCCCATTGAAAAACAAGGCACTGCATTCCAGGAACCAATTTACAAGTCCTTGGACATTTTTAAGCCATATTATTCTGATGATCTCCCCACCTTCAATGACATTATTAAATCAAAACTCAAATTTTCAAAATCGAGGTGGATAGACGATTCTAATAACCCGGGCTTCAGCATGTACCCTGCTGAGCATGGTAAGCACATTGTTATGGGATGGTGTGGACAGGCAGCTTCATGTGGATATGCCTACCAGGAGCTTGATGCCTCATTCCCCGACCCATCCTTTAAGAACATGATACAGGAATCCCTTGATTTCCTGACCAATTCGCCGGTTTTGGATGAAGGCTTTCCGGTAAGATATGACGTGAAAAACTCCAATTGGCATGCGCCGGATCATGTTTCCATGGGTCAGGGTATGTACAACATTGCCAAGGCTATCGAGGCAGCCAGAAAGAATGGCAAATATGATACCCGGAAATGGGAAAAATTTCTAAAGAAGGCATGTGACGTAACTGCAAACAGGATTTTGGACTCTGATTGGAGCCCAAGATCTACAGCTGAAGGATTCCATATCGCACCTCTGGCAGTTGCCTATCGGTTATTTGGAACACAGAAATACTTTGATGCGGCACTCAAAGGGGCAAGCTATTATGCTAACCGTCATTTAAGTATGGAAGAGCCTTATTGGGGAGGCACTCTGGATGCAAACGGAGAAGATAAAGAAGGGGCATGGGCCGCCTTTCAGGGATTCCTGGCTGTTTATGAAATGACTGGCGAGGCCGAGCACCTGGAATGGGCGAAGCATGCTTGTGATGTTTGTCTAAGCTATGTTGTAAACTGGGACATTCCTCTACCTCCCGGACGCATGGCCGATCATAATTTTAAAACCAGAGGTTGGACAGTTGTATCACCACAAAATCAGCACATAGATATTTACGGGGTCTTTTACACTCCTGAAATTTATAAAATGGGCCAAATACTGAAGGATGAAAGGCTAAAAAAACTTGCCTTGGTAATGTATCGAACCTGTGGGCAGCTAATTGATCCTTTTGGTAGTCAGGGAGAACAACTTCAACACACAAACTTTGCACAGCACGGCGACATGTCAGATGTTTACAAACTCCGTGGAGGCTACTCAGAAAGCTGGACCGTCTTCTGGATCACCGCTCACTTCCTAAACGCCGCCGCCCGATTTCAGGAACTTGGGGGTAAATGTTGGATTGTAAAGACGCGAGGCCTCGCGTCTCTACCGTATCACACCCTAAACCCACACCAACACAAATAACTCATAATTCATAACTCATAATTCAAATGTCCAAACTCAACATACGTTACATCACCGGAATAGCCCTGGTCTCCGCCATGGGTGGATTATTATTTGGATACGACTGGGTAGTTATCGGAGGCGCCAAGCCCTTTTACGAGCAATTCTTTCATATTGCATCTGAAGCAAATTTACAAGGATGGGCAGTAAGTTGCGCCCTGGTGGGATGCATTATTGGAACCGTCCTGGCTGGTATTTTCTCTGATAAACTTGGGAGGAAAAGCCTATTGATTGCAGCCGCCGGATTATTCCTGATATCAGCTGTAGGGACAGGCTTTTCAAACAACTTTTCAATTTTTGTCCTTTACAGAATAATCGGCGGGATAGGCATTGGCTTAGCCTCCAACCTTTCTCCCATATACATAGCCGAAGTCTCCCCGGCAAATATCAGGGGTAGATTTGTGGCAATAAATCAACTCACCATTGTAATTGGTATCCTGATGGCCCAACTGGTCAATTTCATGATCGCCAAACCTGTTCCTGTTGAATCCACCAGCATTGACATCCTTAATTCATGGAACGGTCAGCAAGGTTGGCGATTTATGTTTTGGGCCGAAATCATTCCGGCATCTTTATTTTTTATCCTGATGTGGTTAGTGCCCGACAGCCCCCGATGGTTGCTAAAGAAAAAACAAGATATAAAAGCTGTTTCAATTCTTAAGAAAATTGGAGGGAGGGAATATGCCGAAAAAACGAGAGTAGAAATACAAAAAACCTTCTCATCCAAAGAGGTAAAAGTTAAGCTCAGTGAACTATTTAACAAAGCTGTTTTGCCCGTCCTCATAATTGGCATTGTTTTGGCTGTATTCCAGCAGTGGTGCGGGATAAATGTAATCTTCCTCTTTGCTGATGAAGTTTTTTCCTCCGCTGGTTATGAGGTATCCGACATGCTGTTCAATGTGGTTATTACAGGTTCTATCAACCTGATTTTCACAATAATTGCAATGGCCCTTGTTGATAGAATTGGAAGAAAAATTCTTCTGATAATTGGGTCAGGAGGATTAGCCATCATTTACACAATAATCGGTTTCCTTTATCATTCAGGAGTTCAAGGCACTCCATTATTGATACTTGTACTGGCTGCAATAGGATGTTATGCCATGACCTTAGCACCTGTGGTTTGGGTAGTTTTGTCAGAAATATTCCCAAATAAATTCAGGGGTACTGCAATGGCTATTGCAACTTTTGCTTTATGGACCGGTAATACCCTCCTGGCCTATTTCTTCCCTATCATCAATGATTCAATAAAGATATCAGGAAGCTTTTGGTTATTCGCAGGTATTTGTCTGGCTGGATTGATATTTATTATTTTCAAGGTGAAAGAAACTAAGGGTAAGACTCTGGAGGAAATTGAAGCTGAGTTGGCTCAGTAACATCCATAGCAGTTATCTTTAAAATAGCTATCATAATATCCTATACAG
>CAYXQX010000095.1:0-10463 GCA_964467485.1 uncultured Porphyromonadaceae bacterium
TTACTCGTTACTCGTTACTCGTTACTCGTTACTCGTTACTCGTTACTCGTTACTCCGTTACTCCGTTACTCCGTTACTCGTTATTCGTTACTCGTTACTCCGTTACTCGTTATTCCGTTACTCGTTACTCCGTTACTCGTTATTCCGTTACTCGTTACTCGGTTATTCGGATGGATTTAATTGTTTAGCGACTTCATGAGGTTGGTGAGTAAGCGGCCTACGTGATCAATTTTATCATAAAGTTCTGGGTCTGGTTTCGACAGCCCTGTGTTTATGCATATTTGATATTGTGCCTCCAATTCACTTAATGAGCCCAAAGCAATATTTAGAAAGTTTATTAATTGCTTTTTTGAATTTCTTCCTGAACCCTCTGCTATGTTTGAAGGGACTGATATTGTAGACTTTTTCATCTGTGAAATCAAATCAAATTCCTTCGATGGCAATCTATCTATAAAAGGATATGCTAATTTTACTAATTCCTGAGATTTTTTATATACAATGAGATCTTTATGGATCATAAGGACATGCTTTTAAAAATATAGATGCATATTCATACTCGTTTTGGAAAAACTTTATTCACTTTTTACTTATTACTTTTGCAACGAGTAACGAATAACGGAATAACGAATAACGGAATAACGAGTAACGAATAACGAATAACGAGTAACGAATAACGAGTAACGAGTAACGAATAACGAATAACGAGTAACGAATAACGAGTAACGAATAACGAATAACGAGTAACGAATAACGAGTAAGTTATAAAATTAAAAGATTCGCCAGCGCTGATAACATTGCTCCATTTTCCTCCGCCGTTCCGATCGTGATGCGCAAACATCCCTCACAAAGTGGCATCGACGATCTGTCGCGAACCACAACACCCTCGTCCAACAAGCTGCGATACATCTCTTTAGCATTTTTCATCCTGACTAAAACAAAATTCGCATTACTCGGATATACCTTCTGAATGCCGGGCAATTTTCTCAAGGTTTCAAATACCAGTGCTCTCTGTTCTTTAATTATCCTGATGTTATTATCAACCGTTTCTTTTCTATCCAATGCTTGCAGAATTGCTTTCTGACTGAGGGTATTAATATTATATGGATACTTAACCTTGCTCAAGATAGATATTATCGAAGGATCAGCCATTGCCATACCTAATCTCACCCCAGCCATTCCCCAGGCTTTTGAGAATGTCTGCAATACAATAAGGTTCTGATACTCATCTAACAAATTCAAAAAGCCCCCGGATTCTGAAAAATCCTGATATGCTTCATCAATAACAACCAGCCTATCAAACCCGTCCAAAACCCTTATCACAGCATCGCCATCCAAAGCATTACTGCTGGGATTATTAGGAGAGCACAAAAAAATAATCTTTGTCTCTGGCTTTACAGCATTAAAAATAACATCAGGATTAATAGAAAAGTCCTCCTCAAGAAGAACGGTATCAAATCCTACATCATTTATGTCAGCACAAACCTTATACATACCATAACTTGGTGAAATTGAAAGCACCCTATCCTTCCCGGGCTCAGTAAAACATCGGAAGAGAAGGTCAATTGCCTCGTCACTGCCATTACCCAGAAATAATTGATCAGGAGAACAAGCTTTCAATTGTGATATTCTCTGTTTCAGTTCCTTTTGATAGGGATCAGGATATCTGTTTAACCCCGTTTCAAAAGGACTCTCATTGGCATCGAGGAAAACATAGTCATCCCCTGTGAATTCATCTCTTGCAGATGAATAAGGAACCAGATCCCTGATATTCGGTCGGGACCAATTATCTGCATTAAATTTTTTCATTCCTGATTTTATTTAGTCTTTTTGAAACTGCCAGGGCGTGGCCATCCAATCCCTCTTCCTTAGCCATCTTTTCCACCACAGGACCAAGCTGCTCCAAACCCTCGGAAGTAAGCTCCTGGAACTGGATTGTCTTCATAAAACTCTGAGTGGTAATACCGCTATAGGCTTTTGCATATCCATTTGTAGGCAGCGTATGATTAGTACCGCTAGCATAATCGCCCACACTTTCCGGAGAATAATTCCCGATAAATACCGATCCTGCATTTTTTACTTTCTCAGCGATAACACCGGCATCTTTTACTGAAATAATAAGATGCTCTGGTGCATAAACGTTCGAGAAATCCAGCATTTTCTCATTTGTTTCAAACACAATTGACTTGCTGTTCTTCAGAGAATCCTTCGCCATTTCTGCCCGGGGCAAATCTTGTAATATAATATCGAGTTCATCTTGTACCTGAGAAGCAAAATCCCTCGATCGACACAACAATATCACCTGACTATCCGATCCATGTTCAGCCTGTGAAATAAGGTCGGCTGCTACAAATCCCGGGTTAGCCGTTTCATCTGCCATAACAAGCACTTCAGAAGGACCGGCTGGCATATCAATGGCTGTTGTCTGCCTGCTCACAATCTGCTTGGCCATGGTAACATACTGATTACCCGGTCCAAATATCTTATCTGCCTTGGGAATGAGAGCAATTCCATATGCCATTGCTCCAATCGCCTGTACACCACCAATTCTATAGACTTTGTCAATGCCGCACAAGCTGGCAGCATAAAGAATAGCCGGATGAATTTCACCATCCTTACCGGCAGGTGTACATAAGGAGATATCAGAGCACCCTGCAATCGTTGCCGGGATACCAAGCATCAAAACAGTAGAGAATAATGGAGCAGTTCCCCCCGGAATATATAAGCCAACACTATCAATTGGAACATCTTTTTGCCAGCACCTCACCCCTAATGAAATATCAACTTTATTAACATCCCGCAATTGAGATCTGTGAAAGGTCCTGATATTTTCGGCGGCCACGTTAATTGCCTTTTTCAGATCAGGAGATAATTCATCACCCGCTCTACTTATTGCATCCCCACCAATTTGCATCGGCGAAGGCAAATAACCATCGAACTTTTCTGTGAATTCATTAATCGCTGGCACTCCTTCAATTCTGATTCTGTTTAGGAGAACCATTACCTCCTTTTCTAAAACATCAGGATTAAACTCCGGCCTTAAGCATAATTCAGGCCACTGATCCCTCTCCGGCTTGATAATAGTCTTCATAATCCTATTATAAAATCATTTTCTCAATTGGTATTACGAGTATCCCCTGTGCCCCGGCAGCCTTAAGCTTATCGATAACCGACCAGAATGTTTTCTCATTTAATACAGAATGAACAGAACTCCACTTCGGATCAAACAGAGGCATTACAGTCGGGCTTTTCATACCCGGCAAAAGACTGATAATCTCTTCTAATTTATCATTTGGGGCATTTAGCAGGATGTACTTATTATCCCTGGCGGCCAGAACAGACTGCATCCTAAAAAGGAAGTTCTCCAGAATCATCGCCTTTTCCTGAGAAAGGCTCTCACTCCTGATAATAACAGCTTCCGATTCCATTATCCTCTCAACTTCAACCAGACCATTGCCGACCAGCGTACTGCCCGAACTAACGATATCACATATCCCATCAGCCAGCCCGATAGCTGGAGCAATTTCTACCGATCCTGATATTTCATGAATATCAGCATCAACTCCTTTTTCATCCAGATACTTCTTTAAAATACCGGGAAAAGAAGTTGCTATTTTTTTCCCCTGGAACCATTCAATACCAGTGTAATTAAACCTCCTTGGCAAGGCAAGGGAAAGCCTGCAGCGACTGAACCCCAACCTGAGGATCAAATCGAGTTTCTTTCCTGATTCAACAAACACATCCTCACCAACTATCCCAATATCAGCAACTCCATCCTTAACATATTGCGGGATATCGTCATCCCTGAGGTATAAGACTTCAATAGGAAATGAGCTGGACTGTGCCACCAGATTTCTTTTTCCATTGGTAAGAGAAATACCAGCTTCCCTGATCATCTCCTGCGATTTTTCACTCAGTCGTCCTGATTTTTGTAATGCGATCTTTAATTTTTCCATTGTTTAAGGCATAAAAAAAGGCCTGCAGTATCTGCAAGCCTTTTCAAGATAAATATCTTAATTTCTTACTTTACTGCACGAGTATTACCCATCAGATGATGATGGTAATGATGATGTCCTTGTGCAGTAAATTGTTTCATTTCTTTCAAAATTCTGTGCAATGTTATGCATTTATTTCGAACTAAAAAAAATAAAAACTACTTTTATCCTGCCCCCCATAACTGATATCAGGATAAATGTCGCGCCATATTTTTCTTTATGTTTTGATACTATTCGCAGCACTAGCCTCATGCGAATTGCCTGATAAACAGGGGCCTGAAGCTGATTTTGCTATCCAGCCAAGATTCGGAGATTCGCTCACTGTATTTCATTTTGATGCCTCAAATTCATCCGATAATTACACCGATAATTTCCGTCTCAAGGTCCGTTGGGATATAAACTCAGACGGGGAATGGGAATCAGAATTTTCCATTAACAAACACTTTGCATTCAAATTCCCCAGGAATGACACCTATTCAATTTCCTGCGAAATCATCGACGACCAAAAAAATGTTTCCTCATTTACCCAGCTTCTTCAGGTAGTTCCTGTACCCCGTGATTCCATTTTCACTGACTTAAGAGATGGGCAAAAATACAAGGCTGTATTTCTATTCGACCGCTGGTGGATGAGTCAGAACCTAAACTATGGAACTCATTTACCGGAAGGAGACAAAACCTATGACAACTCAATAGCAGAAAAGTATAACTATCCCTATGCATCATATGATTCAATATACGGTGGATATTATACCTGGAATGAAGCAACAGATTATGGCAGAGAATTAGAAAAAGGGGTTTGTCCTGATGGATGGAGGTTGCCACGCATCGACGATATTCAGAGGATAAAAGACATCCTTTTCTTTACCAGTGACTATACACCCTACCTGGCAATGAACAAACAATTTATGCTCGATCTTGCTTTGAGTGGGAAATATTATTTAAGTACAAAAACATGGCATTTACAGGGCACAACCGGTAATGTATGGATTAACCATAAGCAGCCCATCGACAAATTCCTGAGTTGGATATATTATTGTAAAAATCCGCGAAGACGTTATGATGGCCCATATAATCCAATACTACTCACAGATTATCAGCCCCTGGATACTGAATTTGTAGAATGGCAAAACATATGGGGTGAATTTTCATATCACAAAATTGCTCTCCCAATCAGATGCATAAAAGACCATGAGATCAACTAGACTTATATCATTAATCGGATTCCTCGGACTTATGTCATGTGGAAATGATATTGATCTTATCACTTATGCTGATCCCATACCTGTTGTCTATGGAATTATATGTCCAAAAGACAGTATTCATGAAATTACTCTAAAAAGAAGTTTCATCTGTGAAAATAATATACCTCTATATTCTTCCAATCCTGATTCCAACTATTACCCAAACGCACAGGTCTTTCTGGAAACCAGGGTGCAATCTGGAGAAATCATCCAGCGTACCGAAATGTTTAAATACGAATTACCACCAAGAGAAACAGATATGTTTGTCTCTAGCCCTAATTATGTATACCGGTGTTTGAAAAAAGACCTGATCGTTACAACTAACGGTAAAAAAGAGCTTCGTTATGCTTTAACAATTCATATTCCGGATCAGAATAAAACCATTATAGCTGAATCAATAATTCCACCATTATCGATGTCTGGTATTACACCAAATCCAGGAAGCGAGGGTATTAAACTTGATTTGTTTAGTAGCAGGCCTCAAAAATTTTCCTGGAGGATCAGCCTTGACTTTTATGTCGAGTTTGAAACAAAAGTTAACTTTCTTGAAGAGCGCAATGGCAAATGGGAAGAAGCAAGTATCAGTCATTTCAAAAAATATAATCACGCCGACACAAAAGCAAGGGGTGCTGAAGTCATAGTTAATGGAGACTGGTTTTATCCTATGCTGGGAGGTAAAATTGAGGATGATCCTGAGGTAACTTCAAGGAAATTCATGTCTATCGATTTCATTCTAAAAACAGCAGATGCCAATTTTTACGACTACTTTTTTTACGAACATTATCTAACCGACCTATCAACTAATACTTTCACTAATATTGTAGATGGCCTGGGTATATTTATAGCATACAACAAGGCAGAATGGCTAGGATATTCATTAAACCAAAGATCATTGGATCACCTGGCACTGGGAAAATACACCAAACACCTTAATTTTACACGGTGGGATTAATCAAGGAAATCAGCTATGGATAATATTCAGTTAAACCATAATCATCACACCCCATCATCTCCCGGGAAAAGCTTATGTATTCTGGCTCCTGATATTAGCTCACCGGAGAATATTGGCAGTATTTTTCGAATTGCCGATGCTATGGGAATTGAAAAAATCTATTTATCCGGATCCAGCCCCCTACCACCCAATCCAAAAATCAAAAAAACATCCCGATCCACAGAGAAATATGTCCCATTTGAATATCAGGATAAACCATTAATTATTATCAATGCATTGATAGAAAAAGGCTATAAAATTATCAGTCTGGAGATAGCTTCCTCAAGTATTGATATAAGGGAATTAAAAATTCATCCTGATGAAAAAATCTGCCTCATCCTGGGATCAGAAAAAGAAGGCATAAATCAGGAATTATTAGATATCTCCGACCACACCATCCATATCCCCATGCACGGCCAAAACTCCTCCATGAACGTAGCCACCGCCTGCGCCATAACCTGCTGGCAAATAATCAGCAGATAGGCTCCCCGTACGGACGCGCCCCTTGTGGGCGTCCGGATATCCGCAATCCAAAAATATTTTGATCATCCGGATATCCGCAATCCAAAAAAATTCTGGCCATCCGAATATTCGCAATTCAAAAATAAAAATGGCAAAAAAATCTTCCTACACGCGCAAAACTTTCTACCGCAAACCAGGCAAGGATTATTCCCTACCCGGATATTATTTTATTACAATAAACACACATAATTGGCAAAAATTATTCGGTCACAAATCGGTCGACAAGACGCGAACCGGACGGGCACAAGGCCCCCGTCCCTACAGATTATAATTTCTTTATTCGAATATTCCTGAAAGCTACAACCGATCCATGTCCTAGGAAACCAATATGGCCCTTGTCCCTTTTCAAACCCGGATGATCGCGATGATCCATGGTTCCATTATCTCTTGGACCAGCAATATCACCATCAACAATTACTTCACCATTTAGGATAACCTTAACCCTGGTTCCCTGAACGATAACCTCTTCGGAATTCCATTCACCTACTGGCTTCAAGAATCCTCGTTTAGCAGGAATAACTCCGTAAACTGATCCATGATACTGGTAAGGCTGAAGTTCAGCATAAATAGGACTAGTATTATCCAGAACCTGAAGTTCCATGCCCACATAGGCTGCATCACCTTGTGGTGGTGTGCGAATTCCCAAACCATTATTGGCTCCGGGAGTCAGTTGGAATTCAAAACGGTAATTGAAATCAGCATATTCTTTTTCTGTAAAAAGATTACCGCTTCCACCACCTTTAGGATCAATAACAATATTACCTTCCTCAACTGTGTAATCTACCTTGTTGCCAATCCAGCCTTCAAGGTCCTTGCCATTGAAAAGTGCCTTAAACCCTTCGGCCTTCTCAGTAACGGAAAGATTATAATCATCACTTGAAATCTCTCTCACATAAACATTCCTGAATCCTAGATCTGTACCATGAGCCTGTAATTCAATAGCATCAGATGGGAATATTGGCAATGAGCGATCCCAGTAATTATCCATAACTACATTATCGGTAACCAACTCACCATTAAGGATTACGGTAACCCTTTCACCAACCATCTTTATATAAAAGGTATTCCAATCTTGTATAGGGTTATCAGCTACCTTCAACGGAATCTTTTCATGTTTCGAGTTATTGTAAAGCCCACCGGATCCAACCTGTGCACCCGCATCAACCCTTGAAGTATCCCAGATCTGAACCTGTGGAGTTCCTCTTAAATAGATACCGCTATCGCCTTTATCATTGATTCTCCAATCAACCCACATCTCAAAATCAGCATAGTCTTTCACTGAACAAAGATTTTTATATCCCGATCCAATAAATCTGATTTCACCATTCTCCACGACCCAATTTTCAGACATCTTACCATCAGCTTCTGCTTGTTTCTTTGCTAGTTCAGCTGGCTTCATCTTTGCTCTGGCTATTGGATTCTCAACCAATGCTTTCCATCCACTAAGGTCTTTTCCATTGAACATAGAAACATAACCTTCACCTTTAGGCATATTATCCAGCCATGTCTTAATATTAGCCTTAATATAGTCTGATTCCTCTCCTGATATAGCACCAATTGATTTGTTCAGAATATCCCTGACAACTGTTCCATACATTCCTTCTTTACTTCCTGATGGAGGCATAGCAATCTGGGCGCAAGCCCTACCCGCATCATTCTTAAGGTTTTTATCATCAAGATATTGTCCAACAAAAACAAGCGTCAGGAATGTCTTATTTTTTGCAAGAGCATTAATAACCATTTTTTTCTGACCGTCATTATCTGCTTGTCCCATGATTTTTCTAAGCAATAACAACTTTTGATCAGGATGAATTCTAGCTTTCTTAATTTGATTTACATAACCGGTAAAAGCTTTATCCTGATATGATTTGCTGCCTGATTTACATACATCAAACAAAGCTGAAGCAGCTGAATAATCTTTCCAGTTAACCAAAGCGTCAAATGCAGCTTCCTTCATCTGTCCGTTACCGGTTTCAAAGGCTTTAGCTACGATCATCAATGCATCAGATCCACCAAGCTCAGCCATTACACCGTAAAATCTATCCTGATTTTTTGTGGCTCCTGAATAAGCATCCAGAATTGGTTTGGCCTTGTTCTTGTCGTCATCAATATCATTAGCCGCTGCAACCAGAGCAGACTGTATCTCAGGCACATATTTATCCTCTTCTGAAAAATACAGTGATTTTAGAAGTGGTTTAACTTTACTTCCGTCTGCCATTCTTTTCAGTCCGGCAAATGCAGCTGACTTAACTTCCTCATTCTCACTTTTAGTAAGTTTATATACATCCATGAAATAATCAGAAGCTGCTCTTTCAGAAAGAACCTCGATCAATATTTTTTGTCCGGTTGGATTCATTTCCGGCAATGCAGCCGCAAGGCTCTTAACCTGTAATGGTCCAACCAATCTTCTCATAACCTTTTGAACTTCAATAGCCCCTTCAGCATCAGTCTCACCAAGCATTTTGATCGCAGCAGGAAGAACTTTTGGTCCAAGCAGATATCCCAAAGCATCAAGGGAGGCTAATTTTACTCCACAATCAGTGCTGACCAATTCACTTTTCAATAAAGGAACAACAGTCAAATCATTTCTTTTCCGGAAAAAGCTTATTAACTCCTTCTTCTGCTCTGAATTAACTGAACTGTATTTCGCCATCCATTCCCTGGTAGCTGCTATATCAGTTATTTGAGAAGCATATCTGAGCATGGCATTACGGTATTTCTTATCAGGATTATCAAATCCTTTAATAAGATCAGGAAGAACCTCATAACCTAATTGGTCAACCAGGATACTCATAGCAGTGTTAGCATAAGAAACTTGTCCCGGGCCTGTAGCCTTTTTAATCAAGGTACGGCAAATCTTCTCTGATAATTCAAGTTCTCCATTTTGAGCCAATCTCTCTGCATATCTTACATATGATGCTGCAGCTTTCGTGTTCTCCTGCTTATAAGCAACGGCCTTAGCAGCTTCACCCATTAACTTCGCTGAAGAAGGATCCCCAATCTCAGCAAGAGTAAAAAGAACGGCCTGTTGCATATTTTCATCAGAACCGCCTGCTAACTTTGTAACCTCAGTCAGAGCACATAGCGCCTTGTATTCACCCATGGCAATAACCGCCCTAACCTTATTCTTTCCACTTAGAGTGGGCATTGCCGTTTTAAGAGCATGCTGACCTGCGTGATCTCTCATACTCACTAAAACTTTGATAACCGGTTCATTCAAACGGTCATCACTGATCAAAGCTGATACAGCGTCCACACATTCTGCGCCACCGAAGAATGCAAGGTGATACAAGAAAAATGCTTTAACTTCCTTATTTACATTACTGCTTAGAACATCAGTAAAAACCTCTGTCAGCAAATGATTAGCCTCCTCGTGTCCTTCCCTTCCAACATACAAAGCCAGACTTCCCAGAGCAAAACGGGCACGTGTATCATCCCCTGTTCCCGGGGCAACTATCATAGATGCAAATTGAGCCAATCCTTCTGTGCCCAAACTGATCATATTTTCCATCAAACGGTCGCTCTGATCAGAATCGTAAGCCGGCATCCTTGTCATAACATCGGCTACCTTGGTCTCCAGAGTACGCTGATCCTGACTGTATGCCCCCGTAAACAGGAACAATCCCAGCAGGAGTAATAATATTGATTGTTTTATATTTTTCATTATTCTATTGTTTGTCTTTCCAAATAACCTCATTACTTATCACTTCTTCCTTA
>CAYXQX010000096.1:0-10417 GCA_964467485.1 uncultured Porphyromonadaceae bacterium
CTTCATGTTCGATAGGCTGGTGTGTTGGGCCGTCCTCACCCACCCTGAAAGCATCATGAGTCCATATATACTTTACCGGCAATTCCATAAGTGCGGCCATACGAACAGCAGGCTTCATATAATCAGAAAAAACGAAGAAGGTACCACAGGCTGCGGAAACACCTCCGTGCAAAACCATCCCATTAGCGATAGAGGCCATTGTAAGTTCAGAAACACCTACATGTAGAAATGCACCACTAAAATCGTTATTAACAAACGGCTTGCTCTTAATTAAAAAAGCATCTGTTTTGTCGGAGTTAGCCAGATCGGCAGACATAACAATAAGATTCTCATATTTCTTTGCCAGCATTGCCAGAACATTTCCTGAAGCAGCTCTTGACGCTATATCAGGTTTGTGTTGCACTGCTTCATAATCTAATTCAGGAAGAGTACCGCTAAGCCATAAATCAAGCTTATCTGATAATTCGGGGTTATCTGCTCTCCATTGCATCTCAATCTTGTGTTTTTCCTGATATTGCGCAATTTTAGCGAGGCGCACTTCATTATAATAATCTTTAACATCGCTAAAAAAAGCAATAGGATCATCAGGGTTGCCACCCAGATTAACTACGGTTTTAGAAAATGAGGCACCAGCTTTTGAAATTGGCTGACCATGTGTTGAGCTTTGATTTTCAAATGATTCACCTTTATCGTTAAGACATCCCAGGCCCATAATGGTTTTACCTATTATCAGTACAGGTTTATCATCATTAGAAACAGCCTTAGATAATGCCTCCCGGAGCTGTTCCTGATCATTTCCATTAATGGATAGAACTCTCCAGCCCCAAGCTTTATATTTTGCTTCGGTATCCTCAATTGTAACAGCATTCGTTTCGGTAGATAACTGTATAGAATTGGAATCATAAAACATAATCAAATTACCCAAGCCAAGATACCCTGCAATTCTTCCTGCACCCTGTGAAATTTCCTCCTGCACTCCTCCATCCGAAATAAAGGTGTAGGTTTTATGAGCAGTCCAATCCCCAAACCTATCAGCGATAAACCTCTCTGCTATAGCGGCACCAACAGCCATTGTATGTCCCTGGCCCAAAGGGCCACTAGTATTTTCGATTCCTCTAATAACATCCAGTTCCGGGTGCCCGGGTGTAGCACTCTTCCATTGCCTGAAATCAGACAGTTCATCAGTTGTATAATTTCCACACAAGCCCAGAACGGAGTATAGCATGGGGGACATATGTCCGGGATCAAGGAAAAACCTATCTCTGAAGGACCATTCTAGATCATCAGGATTATAATTAAGAAATTCGGAATACAAAATATTTACGAAATCAGCTCCCCCCATGGCTCCCCCTGGATGTCCTGATTTGGCTTTTTCTACCATGGCTGCTGATAAAACTCTGATATTATCAGCTGCTCTGTCAATAACTTTTTTGTTTGTGTGCATAATAATTATGGCTTAATCAGATTCAGGGCGAAAATACAGTTTTCCAGCGAATTTTTATACAGCCCCGTTAGTGTAAATTCACAAGGTTTTCAACTTGCTAATTTTTGTACCTTTGCATTCGGAAAAAAAGAAATATTATGGGCTTACTGTGCGGAATAATAGGAATAACAAATATCGGAAAAACGACCATCTTCAATTGTATCTCCGACAATAAAGTGGAAACCAGCAATTTTGCATTTAGCACCAATAAGTCTAACCTAGGTCAGATTAAGGTGCCGGATCCAAGGCTAAAAAAAATTGACAGTTTTATAAATTCTGTGAAGATAGTCCCTACCAGTCTTGAAATTGTTGACATTCCGGGCTTGACCAAAGGCTCAAGCAAAGGGGAAGGAGTTGGTAACAGTTTCTTATCCGACATAAGAAATTGCGATGCGCTGATCCATGTTATAAGGTGCTTTGATGACCCAAATCTGGTTCATATTGAAGAAACTGTTAATTCTGTCAGAGATATAGAAACAATTGATCTTGAGTTACAAGTCAAGGACTTAGATTCTATTGAAAAAAGAATTCGAAAATGGGAAAAGCTTATTAGAACAGGAGACAAGAAAGCCAAGCCTGCTATTGAAGCACTAACAAGGATACAAGATCATCTCGAGGATTTTCAAAATCTCAGAACTCTGGATTTTTCTGATTTTGATACTGAAGTCACAGCTGACATGTTACTTCTCACATTGAAACCGGTCATATATGTATGTAACGTAGATGAATTATCTGCAGTAGAAGGGAACCACTATGTTGATTCAGTGCGTGAAGCAGTTAGGGCTGAAAAATCAGAAGTTTTGATTATTGCCGGTCAGATGGAAGCAGAAATCGCGGAATTAGAGGAAGAAGAAGACCGTCTCTCTTTTCTTTCCGACATTGGATTGGAAGAGCCTGGTGTTAATAAGCTGATAAGATCTGCCTACCACTTGCTCAACCTGCAAACCTTTTTTACTGCAGGGCCAAAAGAGATCAAGGCTTGGACCATTAAGAAAGGCATGACAGCCCCAGAAGCTGCTGGAGTTATCCACAGCGACTTACAACGAGGGTTTATCCGGGCTGAAGTAATGAAATACTCTGATTTTATCAATCTCGGATCTGAATCTGCCTGCCGCGACGCAGGTAAACTGGCTATTGAAGGTAAAAATTATGTTGTGGATGATGGTGACATTCTGCACATCCGGTTTAACGTTTAAAGAATCCACATGAGATACCTCCTTATCACTCTATGCATATTGCTCGTCGGTTTTACCGGAAATTATTCGGTAGATGGGCAAACCCAGAGAGCTGTCCCAAAACTAGTTCTGGGAATCGTAGCTGATCCTATGGGACATGATTGGATTAATAAATATTGGGAGTACCTGGGTCCGGATGGTTTGAAGAAATTGGTTGAGCAAGGAACCTCTTTCGAAAACACGAACCTCAATCATTTTCTTGCAGGCACAGGGCCTTCTCACGCCAGCATCTCAACTGGCACAACTCCTTATCAGCATGGAATAATTGCTGACTCTTGGTATGACCGTCTTAAGAAAGAAGAGGTTAGCTGCACAAGAGACTTTCTCACCCGCACTATCGGGTCAAATAGTCAGGCCGGCAAACACAGCCTCAAACAATTATTAACTCCCACCTTCGGCGATGCCCTGAAGGGTTCAGTTTATCCTAAATCCAAGGTGATCAGTATTGCCTTAAAACCCGAGGCTGCAATGATAATGGGTGGACATTTGGCAGATGGTTGTTTTTGGTTTGATACTTCATCAGGAAACTGGGTAACAAGCTCGGTTTATTCAGAAAATCTACCAAGCTGGGTTAATAACATGAATAACAGAAGTAGGCCTGATGCAGCAATGTTAGAAGATTGGGATCTATATTTATCAGAGTCCAACTATGTTCACTGCAACCCCGACGACCAAGAATATGAATTTGGCTTTTTCAATAACTTCAAAGTCTTCCCCTACAAACTAAAAAAATTAAAACGCGAAAGCCTGAATCAGGATTACGAAATTCTTATGGACATCCCAGCAGGAAACAGCTTAACTACTGAAATGGCCATTTCAGCTTTTTACAATGAAAGGCTGGGGCTTGACAGTGATCCTGATCTTTTACTGGTATCCTATTCCGCAATATCAGGATTAGTTAACAGGTTTGGCCCGGAAAGCAGGGAAGTTATGGATGCTATTATCAGGCTGGATACTGAAATCACCAGGTTGTTACTAGCTATTGAAGAGCGAATTGGAAATGAGAACCTACTGGTTTTCTTTACTGCCACTCATGGTAGTAGTTGGAATGTTGATTACTCCAGAAACATCGGGCTCCCGGCGGGTCGGTTTAGATCATTAAACGCTATTGCCCTAACTAATTCTTATTTAAGCGCTCTTTATGGAGATAATCAATGGATAGAAAATTACATAAACCAGCAAGTTTATCTTGACCAAACGCTGGTGGATCAAAAAGAATTATCTCTGCCGGAAATTCAAGAAAAAACCGCTCGTTTTCTTAATCAATTCGACGGAGTAGCCAGCGCATTACCAGCTGACAAGATGATTAATGCTTCAATTATCAACCACCAAGGTTCTATCATTCAGAATAGTTTTTACCCCAGCCGATCGGGAGATATTTTAATAATTCTTAAACCAGGCTGGATTGAAGATGGAGAGCAAGTTGCTGACTATCAATCGCCTTACTCATATGACACAAGAGTACCCTTGATATGGTGGGGAATGAACATCCCATCGCAGAAAATACAGGATAAGACTGGAATTCAAGACATTGCAGCTACCATAATACAGATACTTAAAATATCTTATCCCACATCAGGCACTGGCAGGTCTTTATTTCCGCAACTCCAGCAAAACCAATAATAAAAATTTGTGTTGTAAGCCAGGATTGGGCCAATGCTTTATTGCCAGGAAAAAGTTTCCATAAGGTATTCCACATCCGTACGAATAAAGCTGATCAATGGGGCTAGGGAATCAACACTTGGTTCACAATCGAAATACAAAGCTCCTCGCAAAAACCCTGATATACTATCAGTTACATAAAACTGCAATGATGAAGCTGTATTACCTTTGATATCAAATAAAACTCCATAAACCGAAGTTTCGGGACTAATAAATTCAGTTTGATGAATTGCATCTGCCTTTCCAACATGCTTGTAAACAAAGGCATGAGAGTCCTCAATTAGTGTTCTGAGATTATTCTCAACAGGTTTGAATGTCAGGTATAAATGAGCATTCAAAGCAGGGAAATCCAGGTTTAGCCAATTGCTAACATCTTCATCTTTATCCTGGGCGCCTTGGTATTTGTTCAGTTCAGCGTAAATAGGGTATTTGAAACTAAATGGGTAACCCTTTTCCATATCTATATAATCTTTTTCAGGTGTAGAAATCCTAAAATAGCCTCGTGGTTTAGGAATATGACTCGAATTACACGCTGTAATCAATATCAGGATAATACTAAATATATAAGTATTACTTTTCATTGTTTTAATCAGGAAGGCTTACCTTAACCTGTGCTATTCGTCTCTGATCCACCTCCAGGACTTTAAAAATAAATCCATTGAATTTAATAACCTCATCTTTTCCTGGCATTTCGCCCTTTAGTTCCAGTATAAGACCAGCCAGGGTTTCGGCTTCACCTTTTACCGAGTCAAACAAATCATCTTCCAATTCGAGGATTTTATTAAAATCATTAAGTAGAACCTTAGCTTCAAAAACATATTCTTGTTTATTTAATCTTGTAAACAATAACTCATCCTCATCAGACTCATCGCTAATCTCACCAACAATTTCCTCAAGGATGTCCTCCATGGTTAACAAGCCAGAAGTTCCTCCATACTCATCAACAACGATGGCCAAATGTATTTTATTCTTTTGAAACTCTTCGAGAAGATCGTTAATTTTTTTATTTACCGGCACAAAATAAGGTGGCCTAATAAGCGATTGCCACCTGAAAGTATCACTCTTATGAAAATGAGGCAAAAGGTCTTTAATAAATAAAATACCCTTAATACTATCGAGGTCATCTATAAATATTGGTATTCTTGAATATCCTGAATCGAGCAATGTATTTAGAAGATCTTTAAACCTCGTTCTAATATCGACGGCCACAATATCTACCCTGGACTTCATAATTTCCTTGACATCAATATTTCCAAATTTCACTATCCCTTTCAGAATTTTTTCATCTTCCACCAATTCTTCACCGGTTAACTCAAGAGCGTGAGATAATTCATCCATGCTTATGTTTGCTTTTGGATCTTTAATGCGCTTTTGAACAATTGAGGTAGTACTGATTAATATTTTGGAAAATGACCTGAATAATAATTCAAGAGTTTTCAGGGGCATTGACATGAACAGTGCAAAGCGCACGCTATATCTGGATGCGTATACTTTAGGGATTATTTCGCCTATCAGTAGAATAAAAAAAGTAATTAAAACCGTTTGTATAACAAATCCTAAAGCTGGTGATGAGCTAAAGTCAACAATTTCATTTGTAACCCATGTTGAGAGTATCACAATTCCAACATTTACAAAATTATTAGTTATCAATACAGTTGCCAGCAGTCTATCGGGATGAGATAATAACTCTTTTGCGGCCCTGGGTATACGCCCATTTTTAAATTCTATTTCTTCTTTCCCTTTGGGTCCAAGGGCAAAAAAAGCCACTTCGGATCCCGAAATGAGGGCGGAAGCAAGCAATAAGATTAAAATTATTAGAAGACCAACCAGGATAGTCAGTGTAAATGGTTGAAAAGATATTTGTCCGGCTATCATGGCAGAAAAACTTTCAAATAATTAATGTATGCCTGCTTCCGCATTCAAAACTAGAAGGGAAGGTCGTCCTCTTCATTTGATTCTTCTGAGAATTCAGGTTCCGTTGCTTTGGTGTCATCTGATTTTGGGGCAACAGATTTGGATCCTTGCCCTTCATTATTCTCGTCACCTTTTCTCCCCAGCATTTGAATAGAGTTTGCCACAATCTCTGTAGTATAACGCTTAATGCCGTCCTTATCGTCCCAAGTCCGGTTAGTTATCCTTCCTTCAATGTACA
Organism: uncultured Porphyromonadaceae bacterium; assembly: GCA_964467485.1. Taxonomy (GTDB): domain Bacteria; phylum Bacteroidota; class Bacteroidia; order Bacteroidales; family UBA12481; genus JAUVKA01. The sequence continues at coordinate 6,533 of CAYXQX010000096.1, forward strand.
ATTGCTTACCTTTGGTTATATATTTCTCAGCCAATTCGGCAAGATGCCTCCAGGCAACAATATTGTGCCATTCCGTTTGCGTTACCTTTTCTCCGCTTTTATTCTTATACACTTCTGATGTGGCCAAGCTGAAACTGGCAACCGAAGTGCCTCCTTCAAGGTATCTAACTTCAGGATCCTTACCAACATTGCCGACCAAAATTGCTTTATTTACAGACATAAATTTGATTATTTAAATGAAACTAAAAATACGAAAATTCCCTTCATCCCAAAAACTGCTATTCAATATTATTGTTTGCTTTAAACAAACCCAGGAAGACCCGGTTTCCATTTTTCTTTCATTAGCATATCCTTTTATCTTTATAGATGCTAAAAAAGCTTGATAATGGAAAATATAAATAGATAATTTGTCAATATTATCCTGATTTAAGCCCGTATCTTCGTCTCCAGACTAGCTCACCCAAGTGTAACTAACTGTTAATGTTACTGTTCCCGCAAATAAACTAAACTTTTATTTTTTTTAATTTACTTATTTAGTTTTTTCAGGAAAACGCTTATATTTGCACACCAAATGTAATTAGTTGATAATTAAAGAATTTAATGTAATGACCAAAGCAGACATCGTAAACGAAATTTCCAAAAACACTGGGATTGAGAAGGTAACAGTACAGAAAACAGTTGAAGCTTTCATGGGTACCGTTAAAGGATCACTTGTTAATGGTAATAATGTGTATCTTAGGGGATTCGGCAGTTTTATAGTTAAAAAAAGAGCTGAGAAGACAGCAAGGAATATTTCTAAGAATACAACCATTATTATTCCTGAACACAATATTCCATCGTTCAAGCCAGCTAAAAGTTTCGTAAGTAAGGTAAAAAACCAAGTTAAGTAGGTTTTTACCATTAACAAATTATAACCTTTTTATATTATGCCTAGCGGTAAAAAGAGGAAAAGACATAAGATGGCGACCCATAAGCGCAAGAAAAGACTTAGGAAGAATCGCCATAAGAAGAAGAAGTAATTCTTTGAGCTTTTATTGTATTAATTACAAACCTAAAGAGTACATTCTCTTTAGGTTTGTAATTATATAAGAATGGTTGATGAAGTTGAACAACGCCAAATACTTCTCGAATTTGTGATTAGTGAACTAATAATAGATGCCAAGCATAAGGATATAACCATAGCCTTACTCCAGGACAAACGTCTGGTTGAACTCAATAAGGAAAAATCAAATATAAAATTTTCAGTTGGGGACATTTATCTGGGGAAAGTTAAGAAAATTATGCCCGGTCTGAATGCCGCCTTTGTTGATGTCGGTTATGAGAAAGATGCATTTCTTCATTACCTTGACCTTGGTCCACAGTTCCAATCTCTACAAAAATACCTTAGCCTTTCAAAAAGTCGAAAGGCCCGTTTACCAGCCTTTGAACGGTTCAAACCGGAAAAAGACATTGATAAGCATGGTAAAATTATCAGCCTTTTAAAGGCAGGACAGGAGATTTTTGTTCAAATTGCAAAAGAGCCTATTTCATCTAAAGGGCCGAGGCTTACAAGCGAGATCTCATTGGCCGGCAGAAATTTAGTTTTAATCCCATTTGCAGAGAAGGTATCTGTTTCTTCAAAAATTCAGTCGGAGGAAGAACGCAATCGTCTTAAGCGACTGGTTCAGAGCATCAAACCCAAAAATTTTGGCGTAATTGTTCGTACTGTAGCCAAGGACAGAAAAGTTGCTCTACTGGATACTGAATTAAGGTCCCTTGTTGATCGATGGGAATCTGCTTTCAAAGAGATAAAAACTATTACTGCTCCGAGCCTTGTTTTGGGAGAATTAAACAGGACATCTACTATTCTTAGAGACTTACTAAACAGTTCATTCAACAGCATCTACACAAATGATGCAGGAATGTTCCGTGAAATAAAGGATTATATCGGGACGATAGCTCCCGAAAAATCAAAAATTGTTAAGCACTATAGCGGTCGGGCCCCAATATTCAACCATTTTGATATTGACAAGCAAATTAAGGGACTTTTTGGTAAAACTGTTTCCTTTAAGAGCGGGGCTTATTTGATTATTGAACATACTGAAGCTCTCCATGTTATTGATGTAAACAGTGGAAACAGAGCGCAAAATGCCAATAGTCAGGAGACTAATGCCATGGAAGTAAACCTGTCAGCCGCCGAGGAGATTGCAAGGCAGCTGCGATTAAGAGATATGGGTGGGATCATTGTCGTCGATTTCATTGACATGATCACCGCCGAAAACAGGAAGAAGGTATTTGACAAGATGAAAGAAGCAATGGATATAGATCGCGCCAAGCATAATATCCTGCCTCTTAGCAAATTTGGATTAATGCAGATTACCCGGCAAAGGGTTAGACCTGAGATGGAAATCCAAATTATGGAGACTTGTCCTTCTTGTGGAGGCACTGGGGAAATATCCCCTAGTATCCTGATGATTGATCAGATTTTTAATCAATACCAATACATATTAAAAAAATTCAATAAGCCATACTTGTCACTGACAGTGCATCCCTATGTTGCGGCCTTTCTGAAAAGAGGCCTTATTTCAACTCAGGTGAAATGGTTCTTTAAATTTAACCATAAGCTTAGAATAGTTTCTGATTCAAATATTGGCCTCATCAACTTTGAGTTTATTGACCAGAGAGGGGACAAAATTATTGTATAGATGGGAATGAGTTATTACTATTTCCAACTTAACACTAAATTTGAATCCTTAACAGTATTTAAGCTTCTCTTCCCATTAAATTATATAAGTATCAATATATTTGCATCCAATAATTATATGTTATGGGTATGAAACGTTATTTATCCTTTATTTTTCTATTTGCGATCAGCACCTTGATTGCCAATGCACAAATTCTTGAACCTATTCAGTGGTCATATTCTTCAAAGAAGATTAATGATAAGCAATACGAACTTGTATTCACAGCATCAATAGAAGACACCTGGCATTTATATGCTCTTGAGGTACCTCCCGGAGGGCCTTTGCCAACAGTTTTCACCCTTGAGCCTTCTGATTCCTATAGTTTATCCGGCTCGATGACAGAAAGTCCAGAGCCTGAAGAATCCTATGATGAGACTTTTGAGTTGGATGTAAAAATGCATGCTTTCGAGGCTATTTTCACTCAAACTATTGATATTAAGTCGGATGAGCCTTTTATAATTACAGGGACTATTGAATTCCAGGCTTGTGATGATGAACAATGTATTGTTGGAGATGATGATTTTGAGTTCTCGTTTAACGGGGATGATAAAACTAAGGAAGCTGTGGGTATTGGAGATTCGGGTGATGAAACCTCATCACCTGCTTCTACACAGAATATGTGGACCCTTTTCTTAATGGCATTTGTTGCTGGGTTCATCGCATTATTAACACCTTGCGTATTTCCAATGATACCGATGACAGTTTCATTCTTCATGCATGGTGGGAAGAATAGAAGGAAATCCCTTTTCGAAGCAATATTCTTTGGCATATCTATAATCGCTATTTATACAATTATCGGAACAATAGTTGCCATGGCTTTTGGTCCTGGTGTGGCTAATTTCATCAGCACACATTGGATACCCAATGTATTGTTCTTTTTGATATTTATATTTTTTGCTTTCTGGTTTTTTGGCATGTTCGAAATTAATATGCCTAACTGGATGGTTTCAAAATCCGACAAGCAGGTTGACAAAGGTGGAATTAGTGGACCATTCTTCATGGCATTTACTCTTGTTCTTGTTTCTTTTTCATGTACAGGTCCTTTGGTTGGAACCATTTTAGTTGAAACAGCCGGTGGTGCATTGTTAGAACCGATAATTGGAATGTTTGGTTTTTCACTTGCCTTTGCCTTACCCTTTACTCTATTTGCAATCTTCCCATC
>CAYXQX010000097.1:0-10297 GCA_964467485.1 uncultured Porphyromonadaceae bacterium
GATGAGGTTGTGGCATATACATTTCTCCACACGAGTCGTTAAGCCATAACTCTTTCCCATCTTCAGGGTTCAGCGCGTAGATAAAAATCTTTTCCGAGGGCCATATTCCGGCTCCAAAATAGAGCACATCGTTTTCAATTGCAACTCCACCTCTTACCGGCCACCTCGAAATCATTCTTCCATTTCCAAGAATCAAATCGTTTTTAACTCCTCCCGATTTCTTCCAAATTAATTCGCCACTTTTCAACGAAAGACAATATAAATACCCATCATCGCTAATGGCAAACAGTTTATTTTTCCATATAACCGGGGCAAATCTTACCGGACCATCGGTGTAAAAAGTCCAGACTATTTCACCTGTTTTACGATCAAGCGTATATATTTTACAATCGTTTGAATTACCCAAACAAACTTTATCTCCCGAAATAACCGGATGAAAAGCATGGTCAAAAATCATTCTGGAATGAACACCGGTCCATGATTTGTCAGGTGTTCCAAAATTATAAATCCATGCCGGACTTAAATAATCAGAAATAGTATGAGATGTATATCCGGTGCGCCCTGCGTCGTTTCTGTATTGCAACCAGTTATCCTCTTTTGAAGATTGTGAACAGGAAGAAATAAAAACGATTACAAAAATAGCTAGCATCGTTTTAAGAAAAGGAAGAATAATAGTTCTCATTGAAATTGATTTAGCTGGTATTATTATAGCAAGTAAATAAAATTTATTCCCGGTAGCAAATTAAAAGCGAATATCCCCACTATGGAAATTCTTTAATTCTATATGACTTATTATTCCTAAGCCATTTTTTAAGATCTGGTATAGTATCTAATTTATCTTTGTCAAAATACACCTGTAAATATTTGAGTAGGATTTTTCTGTGCACTATCATCTAGCTTAAGCTCCTTTGGGACATAACTGACTACTATAGTACTTCCTTTTTTTCAACCACAGGGGTAGGTTATCCGAACATTCAATAAGAGAGAGTTGGCACGAATCCAATGGAGGCAGTGTAAGTATTTGAATAATGTTGTAGAGCATGACCACTGAACGGACTTTATCTCGATCAACAGATGGAGTAAAAGCAGAATATTTGCATCATCTCCTCTGCAGCACAACACGAAACATTCCATTTTTAATCAATCCTGATTTTATCCCTTGCTGATCCTCCGTCAGCGAATACTGGATTTCTGGGTCGGCAATGACCTGCTTTATCCGGAGAGCATCCCCCTCAATCGGAATTGGATAAAAGGGTATATCCGATTCATAGTCAGTTAATTTAAAATAGAGTTCTATCGGTTCTCCTGTTACCCAAGCATTCAGATAAAAATAATTCAACATCCCGTTCTCAGCAGTATGGTACGATGCTTTGTACTGGTTTGCCTTCAACGATTCAGTCACTTCACCTGAAACACGAACGCTGAATTGAGTATCGCCCCACTTTTTATCAATAAAATAATCCTTCCAAAACGCAGCTCCTTTCCGGAAATGATCGAGGTATTTTCCCTGACCGGAGCTATGGTAGGAATAGAGGTCAAACATGTTCCCATACGCCTGAACCCACCAATAGGTTTTATCGGAATGCAGCTGCGGATCCTTTCGTCCAACCGTGTTGTACCAGAAACTGACTTCAGGTGCATTCCCAAAGGTGCAGATCCTGTTTGTCAGGCTATCTGCGCATTTCCTGTAACTTTCTATTCCGGAAATTTCAAATAGGCGGTAAAACATCCAGGCCACTTCAATTGTATGTCCAATACTGATTTCGGTTGAATCCTGTGCTCGGGGTATATAGCTCCAGTTGCGGTTAAACGATTCCAATACCCAGCCGGTTTCCGGATCAATCATCCTGGATTGCACGGTTTCAAGAATCCGTTTACACTGATCCAGGTATTTCTTCTCCCGGGTGGCCAGATAAAGGTACAAGAGATATCCCGAAACCGGAGTGATTTCACTGCTGATTGATTTGGTACTATCCAGGACCTGCCAATCTCTTGTCAGGTTATGATAATACCCCCCAGAATCCGGATCCCATGCTTTAGATTCGATTAGATCGTTCGATTTTTCAATATACGACAAAACCGACTTATCCCTTGTCACAAAATAATACATGGTAAGTCCGGTAATCGAATACACCTGAATAAACATACTCTTGGTTGTTTTCAAAGGATTTCCTTTTTCATCCAGTACATCGTACCAGCCACCATATTCCTGATCCCAGGCATGTGTCAGAAGAAAAGTCAGGGTTTCGCGTGCTATCGATAAATATTTCTCATCGCCGGAAAGCAGATATCCCACAGAGTAGCCAAATAGATGCCGCGATAACATGCTTGGGTACTTTCGCGTATCTCCAATTGGATTCCAGGCAGAATCGAGTGTTGTAAAGAACCCCCCATTCAGGGTATCTCGTGCATTTTCGGTCCAATAGGGGAGAATATCCTGAATAACCTGATCTTTCCAATAAGTACCCTTCACAAGATCTGGTTCTGACTGATTAATAGAGCAATATGAAAACAATATGGCTATCCCGATGAAGCCAAATATATAATGGAGTGTCCGATTCATATCGAAGATAGTATTCTGAAATCAGCGGCTAAAAACTGTACTTTTTAACGTATCACGCATTTCCTGGCTAAAAGAATTCCCCGAAAAGAATACCACTCCATCGGCCTTTTCTTCCCGTGCAATCTGAACCTCTTGTACCAGAAGATCTTTTGTGATTTTATTATGGGAGGTTGATACTCCGATCCCGGGATAAACAGCGTATCCATTGCCTGCAATCCTTGCTGCGTATGCAGAATATTTACGAAACAGATCCAGATCATTGGTGTATGACATCACACAGATAAAATCCAGGATATCCATATCTGCCCAACTCTCCCAATCCTGACCAATAAGAACTTTTGCTGTTTCGGGGTTAGGAAATACATCCGCCCCCAAAACGACCTTTGGATCCGATGTCCGGATAAATTCCCTGATCTCCACGATAAATCCAGTGATTTGCCGGGCATTCCATCCAATCCATTCACACCAGATCATGCTCCCATCATCCTGTGAATCATCGAGGGGTGACAAGCCATATTCCTCTTTAAAAGCAGCAATGGTCAAACTGTCATAGCTAAACGACTGGTTAACAGGGAAACGGATGTAATCCAGATGGATACCATCAATATCGTATTCTAATAATCGATTGATCTGCCTCAACCAGTATTCACGAACGTCCGCCAGAGTAAGATTCAGATTCGGAAGCCTGTTTCCTTCACGATCCTGAATTAACCATTCAGGGTGTTCTTCAATCTCCCCCGTGAGTACCACATTGTGTCCGGGACATATATTAGAATGAATCTTCATTCCTCGTTTGTGCCCCTCTTCGATAAGCACCTGGAGATAATCCCAGGTAAATCCATTCTCTTCGGGCAAAGTGTAATAACAAAACAAGTTGTTAATGCCAATATCCCGGTAAGAATCAAAGAGGCTGCATATTTGTTGTCTGCCAACATCGGGATTTTTGTCAAATAAACCGGAGTGGAGCCAGACTGCCCTAAACTCTTTACTCAGATCAACCTGATGCTGTTTTTGGTCGCTATTACAGGCATTGCTTAGCATTACCAAAGCAATGACCAAAAAAGTTTTGAAGGTAAAAATTTTTAATTTCATGATGGTTTGGATGTTATATAAAGGTAGGATAAATAATGCAACTGTCTGAGGTTGAAAATAAGTTACTTATAAGGTATCAAGCTCTAGTTTCGTGGCTGTTCAACTCATTAAAAAAGGGAGAGTTTTTGATCGATGAAATTTCTAATATCTTCTTCTGTCCCGGTTATTGATTATGAGTGCAGCGATTACCCCCGGAACCCAACCTGCCAGTGTGAGTAGAAAAACTATAAGCACTGAGCCACAGCCTTTATCAATAACAGCCAACGGAGGAAACAGGATAGCTAAAATAACTCTCAATATAGACATTCCATTTTCCTGATTAAATTTAATTCATTTATAATTTTGAGTATGGGTTTTTGTATTGTAGTATTTATGAGTTAACTAAAGTTTGGTAGTTGTTTAATATAGTGAAAATGAACGATATAGGATAAAAAAAGCAGCAAGGTCATTTGGCTAACATACAGAATATAAGTATGTTAACAAAGTCGCCAAACACAAATAACCATGCTGCAGAGTTAAGATAAGAATAACTCTTTAATTTTTTATAAATTTATAAAAAGTAACTCCCTTATCAGTTTTAGCTTTTATCAGATATATTCCGCTTACCAATTTTGACAAATCTATGGTGGTTAATAACTCATGGTTATCTACAGCTAGTAGCGTTTGTCCGTGCATGTTTAAAATCTCTATTGCTGATTTTTGGGGACCTTCTATGGTTAATAAATCATTTGCAGGGTTAGGGTAAATAGAGAGGTCTGTGAAATAATCCAACTCAGGTTTTCCCGTTCCATTGGCCGATTTTGAAAGAAAAATATCGTAGCTTTTTGGCGATGAAATTGTCAAAGTTGTGGAGCCAAAGGAAACAGCAGGGCCTCCAAACCATCCAGTTACAAAAATATTTTCTGAAGCATCCACCGCAACGGAGTTTGCAAACATACCTTCGGTTCCAACAGCACTTTTTGCCCATATAACGTTACCATTGGCATCATATTTCGATAAAAATATATCATTAGTACCCGTATTGGTTAAGGTTATAGAGCCAAATGTGAGTGTGGCAGGTCCAAAACAACCGGTAATATAGGCATTCCCCGAAGCATCCACCGATATAGAATTTACCTTGTCGTTTCTGGTTCCCACTGCGTTTTTTGCCCAAAGTTCAGTTCCATTAGGGTCGAATTTCGCCACAAAGAGATCTGTCCAACCATTGTTTGTCAGAGTAGTATGATCAAAAACTAGGTTAGCACTTTCAAAACATCCGGTCATGAAAACATTGCCTGTTGCATCAAGAGCAATAGAATTGGCCTCATCAGATAACATACCACCGACACATTTTGCCCAAAGCATAATTCCCATATCGTCGAATTTCGTCAAGAAAATATTATAATCAGATGAATTTGTCAAAATAATATTTAGAAAGCGGTTGTTGTCGCTTCTAAACCTGCCAGCTACGAAAAGATTTCCTGAAACATCCACCGCAACTGAAGTTGCCTCGTAATAATCAGTGCCACTCCCGCCAAAACTTTTTGCCCATACCTCATCCCCATTGGCATCGTATTTCACCAGAAAAACATCTATCCAACCAGTTAGAATTAAAGCGTTAGTTCCAACGTTGAGAATAGGGCTGGTAAAATATCCAGTAAGATATGCCGCACCTGTGGCATCAACTGCTACTGAACTTATCCTCTCATTTTGGGACCCAACGGCACTTTTTGACCAGAGCACATTTCCATTGGAATCATATTTGGCAAGAAAAATATCAGAAGCTCCTGTATTTGCCAAGGTCGTTGAACCAATAGTGAGCAATGAACTGTAAAACTCACCGGCAACATATACATTACCCGTGACATCCACGGCTATAGAAATCGCCAAATCGGTATCGGTGCCTCCCGCACTTTTTGCCCAGAGCACATTTCCATAGGCATCGTATTTTGCAACAAAAAAATCAAGAGAACCATTATTTGTTAGAGTCGTTAAACCAAACGTAAGGGTAGCACTTCTAAAGCTTCCTGCCACAAAAACATTTCCAGATCCATCCACCGCTACCGAATATGCCTGATCGTCGCCTGTTCCAACAGCACTTTTTGCCCATACCCAGTTGGGAGCCTGGGCTGCACTGTCAAGTGAAAAAAAACATAATAAAACCGTTGAAATAGCTAAAACAAGAAAAGTATTTATCTTCATTAGATTGCTTTTTTATGGTTTCAGATTAGTTGTTATGCTCAGTTAGGTATAGGCTTAGTTTAGCCCCATATTAATCAGACTAATTATTTTCATACACTAATATAATCAATTTTCTTCATATTATTGCAATGGCAAGGGACATTCCTCAGGTTCATATTACCCGATAGTTATTGGTAAAGGATATTCAAATTGAATTTCACTTTCTTGTTCTGTAGCATTTTTCTTAATGTAGTCCAGGCACTGGCTTGTTTTATTGTCGCTGTCGATGAATTTTTGAAATTCCCCTAAATTATTTGTGTTTTTCATGTGTTGCATGCCGTTGTTTAACTAACTCAGATATAGTCATTTAGACTAAGACACGCAACTTTTTTTGCTTATTTAGTCAATTCATTATCAACATTTTATTTGCTTGGAAACTTGAGTTATATAATAGTAATTATCTTTGGGCAAACAAATTCAAAAAAAAATGAAACGATTACTTACCCTTCTGGTTCTAATGGCGATATTTATGACGAATCTAAATGCACAAAAACTCAATAAGCTCACTAAACAGGAAGCTAATGATGGCTGGGAGCTTCTTTTTGATGGTAAATCGATGGAGAAATGGCGCGGCTTTAAAAAGGACAATGTTCAGGGCTGGGTAATAGAGGAACATGGGATGAAAGCTCTTGGACTGGGTCATGGTTTGGGTGGCGATCTTGTCACCAAGGAGGAATATGCTGATTTTGATTTAAGGCTCGAATTTAAGATAGGTGAAGGTAGTAATTCAGGGATCTTTTTTCATGTTAAGGAAGGAGATGAATACGGTGCTGTTTATATGACAGGCCCTGAGTATCAGTTGCTTGATGACTTTGGGTTTCCGGAAACTAATCCAAAAAACGCCACGGGTGCCAATTATGATGTTCATCCTCCAAAATTCGGTCAGGTAAAAACGCTGGATGAATGGAATACTGCAAGGATAGTTGTTAAAGGAGCTCATGTGGAGCATTATCTTAACGGCAGGAAGGTTGTTGAGTATGATATGTGGACTGATGAGTGGAAGGAGTTGAAGAACAATTCCAAGTGGAAGGATGCTGAGGGCTATGCGAAGTATAAAGATGGGTATATTGCTATTCAGGATCATGGCGGAACATGCAATTTCCGGAATATTAAGATTAAGAAACTTTAAATTCAATATTATCTCCGAGGTGTTAGGCTCCGGGTGTATATTTAATCAGAAAATGTCTTATGAGTAATCCCAATAACCGTCAGTATACGAATGGTGAGATAACCGTTTTCTGGAAGCCGGATGTGTGTATTCATGCAACCATTTGCTTCATGAAGCTCCGTAAGGTTTTCGATCCAACAAAACGTCCCTGGGTAAACATGGCTAATGGGACATCTGAGGAGATCGCTGCGATATGTGATGAGTGTCCCACTGATGCATTGGAATGGAAGTGGAACAAGGACCTGACAGATGAGGAAAAGGAACAAATGAAAGTTAAGCCCAAGGCGGAAGAGAAGGTGCCTCATGCTCCGGCCACGGAAATCATGATTATCGATAATGGTCCGGCTATTATAAAAGGTAACTTTAATATCACCAGGGGTACGGGAGAGAAAATTGAAGCAGGCAAGCAGGTTGCTATTTGTCGATGTGGAGGATCAAAGAATCATCCTTTCTGCGACGGTAGTCATCTGGTGAATGGTTTCAAGGAATGACGGGGTAGTATGTTAGAATATTGTAGAAAAAAAATCCCGAATCTGATGCTTTAGAAGCAAAAGATCCAGGATTTTTGAATAATATAACTATTGGTTTAGATATTTATTTGTCGGGAGTATATATCTCCACGTTAGTTCTGTAATCACCCAACAGGTGTTCGGCGAAATAGTACCACATCATCCTCTCCTTGTACTTACTGTATTTACCAAAGCCATGACGTTGACCCGGCATCACCATAAAGTCAAATCTTTTTCCTGCAGCGATGAGGGCATCGGCAACGCGAGTTGAGTTACCGGGGTGCACATTATTATCCACATCACCATGAATCAGCATCAGGTGTCCTTTAAGGTTTTTAGCTAAATCCTGATTTTTGTCCACCTTAGCCTCAAAAGTTATCTTATATTCCTTCTCTTGCTTTATGGAATCATCCTCAGGCCAGCCCTTCTCATCCTTCTTGTCCACATCTTTGTCCACCTCTTTGTCCCCATCTTTATCCTTATCTCCTTTTTTCTTTTTCACTTCCTTCTTCACTTCCTTCACTCCGTTATGTGTCTCGCCCCACCACAGGTTATATATATTGTTATCGTGGTTACCGGCAGAAGAGACGGCCACATCGTAAAAATCAGGATAAGTTAGAATGGCAGCCGTTGACATGAACCCTCCGCCTGAATGGCCATGAATACCAACTCTGGTGATATCAATAAAATCGTGACGATCGGCAAGTTGCTCCAAGCCATATTTATCATCCGGCAAAGCATAATCTCTGAGGTTATCATATCCATATGTATGGTAATACTTGTTCCTCAATGGACTTCCTCCGCGGTGGCCCATTGCCACTGTCACGAAGCCCAGTTGAGCGAGCGACATGCTTGAACGGCCTGTGGCGCTCCAGGGCATTGAGAAAGACTCAACCTGTGGGCCAGGATACACATAATTGATAATAGGGTACTTACGTCCCTCTTCCATTTTTAGTGGTGTCCACATCACACCATAAAGATCGGTAACACCATCAACAGCTTTCACTGTAAAGCGTTCGGGCATCTGCCATCCTGTTTCATACAAACGCCTCAGGTCTGTTTCCTCAAGATTCATCAGCAGATTACCTTTTGCGTCGCGCAAAACAGATTTAGGGGCCATATCGGCTCTGGAGTATGTATCCACCATAAAGTCATTTGATTTAGCCATGCTGATGCTATGGGTGGCATCTTCCGGGGTAACAAGCTGGAAACCGCTACCATCAAGCTTAACCTTATAATACATGGAATAGTAGGGATCGATATGTTGTTCACGGCCAGTAGCTGCGAAGAATATCTCTCTTCCCACGGTATCGATACGTGTAATTCTGCCGGCAACGAAATTACCTTTAGTGATAGCATTCTTCAGGTTTCCCTCGCTATCATATAGGTAAAACTGTCCCCAGCCTGTTCTTTCCGACCACCAAACGAGGTCTTTTCCTTCATTAAGAACATACAGTCTACTATTAGAGTGCCAGTATGGCTCATCTGTTTCCGAAAACAGTTCCTTCACTTCACCGGTTTTTGTGTCGATAACACAAACATCCTGGAAAGCGCATGTTCGATCTTTTCTGGTTATATAGATCTGGTCTGAGCGCTCTTTTATCGGGTAAACAGAGAAATTTTGGTCCGTGTATTTTGAGACATCCGGTTGGATACCTTTTTTAGTGTTAACATCGAAGATCCAAAGTTCCGATTGTGGCACATTCTCATCACCGGGCATAGCATATTTGTATGTCTCCAGCTCAGGACGTGGTTTTGCCAGCACATTAACCAGCCATAGATCCTCCACCTTACGTGAATCACTACGTTGCACAATAAATGTCTCTTCGTTCTCCAGCCATCTAACGGATGCTCTTGATCTTTTTGTTGTATCCTCCTTGTCCTTATCCCTGGATCTGCCACCAAATGAGTAGTATTTTTCACCATCGGTGGTTAGTTGATACTCTGTGCTATCCTCATCATCTGCTTGCATCAGGAAGAGGTTATAGTTTTTGGAGAAGACTATCCAGGTAGAATCCTTATTATATCCTTTCCAGGAATTTGCCTTACGTTCTTTCGACTTAGCTTTTGCGTCGATAGTATCGACCACGAAGATTTTCTTTGTTTTGAGTACGTACTCAAACTTAAAGCTATCCACCTCAAAATTGAAGGCATCATTCTCATCCTTAAATTTCAGATTTTTGATACCGGGGTTCAGTGGGTTAAGAATCTTATTTATTTGCTGGTTCACCTCTGAGCACAGGTAGTTATTATCAAAGAGAGGCTCCTTCGTTTCTTTGGCAGGGTTGACAAACCAGTAGAAATTGCCATCGCCTGTTTTATAGGAATACCAGAATTTATCACTGTCTTTTAGCCAGTTAGCACGAACTGAAGTGCTCCCCAACATTTTCTTGACATTCTCCGAGGCAAATTTCTCCGCAGCCCTGAAGTCGGCTTTTTGGCTAAAGCCCGAGAGGCTAAATAGCAGAGCCACAATAATCAGCAAAGATAGTTTTTTCATTAAAGTAGTTTTAATAGTTTGATCTAGAGAGAATAAAAATACTCAGATATTGGCAGAACTGAGTTGATTTAACATTTTTTAAGAAACCTTGCTCCGTTACTCCGTTACTCGGTTACTCGGTTACTCCGTTATTCCGTTACTCCGTTATTCGGTTACTCTGTTACTCCGTTACTCCGTTACTCCGTTACTCCGTTATTCCGTTACTCCGTTACTTCGTTATTCCGTTACTCCGTTACTCCGTTACT
>CAYXQX010000098.1:0-10179 GCA_964467485.1 uncultured Porphyromonadaceae bacterium
TCAACAGCTTGGTGATAGGCTATGTTATTTTAATATCCGGGTAGAGATTAATTGTGAGACCTTGGAAGTTAATTATATCTGGAAAACGACAAAGAATTTTAGGAGAAACGAGGATTGTTGCCCGAGGGTTCCGGAGGAGGAGACTGTTGGGCGGACAGAGGGGAATCCAGGTGAGGATGAAGTTTGCTGGCCGACTGGTGGGGGTGAAAGTGGTGCTGGTCGTGAAGGCATTGATACTGAGGGAGAAGCCAGGTGGCGTGTGGAGGCTGAAAGAGATGGTATAGTAGTTGGCAGAAGTTCTTCCAGGAGATATAGAACCAGGCCGGGATATGCAGATCCACCAACTCCTGATACTATTAAGATTCCACGGGATCCAGGTACGGGATGCGACTGTCAGGTTAAAATCTCAATAAATGGATTCGCACTACCACCAGGTGTAGGTATGCTTGTAGAACCGGGAACAAGCCTTAATATAAAAATGATGGGAGGATGTTCCGGATCATGTGTTTCAAAAGGGCAGAAAATAAGTATACAATTACCTGTTCTTAGATTCCTTGGTATGAATTGGATTAATCCCGGAATTAATGCTGGTGGCCCTTTGGTCAATTATCAGTTCGTGGATCAGGGCATCCACAAGGTAGTAGCTACACAAGAGTGCTCCGACGGCTCTAAGTGCGAGGCATCAGCAGTTATCGAAGTAATTAAAAAGAAAAGTCCTGCAGGAGCAGACAAACTGGTTTCAGTAATTGATGTAACGGCTAATAAATGTGGCAACAGCAGTTGTATACACCCATACTATTATTCAGATCAAAACCGCTTGTTAATACCCAGGAATGAGATAGTCTTCAAAAAACCAGGTGTTTATAAGATTGGTTATCTCACTGATTGCTTCCCACAATGCTCAGTGGAGAGGGATGTTACCTGGCAAATAACCGGTCCGGATGGCACTAATGAGGTGAAAAGTGGACAAGATCTATTTGAGATCGGTGAGGATTTCAAGGTTTCAGGGATCTACTCTATCTGTATTATTGAATCTGCTAAATGCTCTAACGGTGACCTACAGGACAGTAAGTTTTTGGTGGTAAAAATTGAATAGTGATGGGAGCAGGATCAAGATACTTTTTTCTCTTGCTATTATTTTTCCCGGTGATTGTTTGCAGCCAGGATAAAAATATATTTGACTTCAGTGGATCCAGTAAGCTGGAATCACGGATATCCTCATCCAGAAATGCTATACATTCCGTACCAACGGATTATCTAAGATGGGGTGCAAATACTGCTATCAAGGCCTGGGGCTTACCAATAAGAGCAAGCTGGCTGATCAGTACTGAAAACGAATCTTTCAGACAATCGCTAAACCAGTTTAAAATATCGGTAAATTATCAGGAATTTTTAAAATCTTCCATACTTGAAAAAGCTCCCTGGCTGAAATTTATCCGACGACTGGATATTGGCAAGAGCTTTCCGTCGTATTCGAAATTATGTCTGTCAGGTGTAGCTCTTGAAGGGATAAATGCTGAGCTCAACCCGGGTCTCCTTTATGCGGCTTTTGCATACGGGAAAATCAGGAGATCGATTTATGAGGATGGATATCCTGCTACTCCTTTTAGACGAAAGTTAAAATACTACCGGGCCGGAGTAGGAGACCGGCTGTCGAGTCATATTCATTTCGGGTACTTAAAGGTATGGGATGAGGTGGTTAATTTGCCTGATAGTCTCCAATGGGAAGCCCCCTCCGGCAACAATGTTGTATCAACAGATTTGGCGTTGTATTTTTTAAAAAGGAAGATATATTTCAAAGGTGAGGGCGCCGTCTCTTTGTTTACCCAGAATACCCAAGCTACAATGTACACTGATGAGGAACTGCCGGAAATAGTTGTAAACCAGTTTAGTCCTAACCTCACCAGCTCCATTGATTATGCATATTTTTTTGAATCAGGATTGAATCTTAAAACAACACGAATAAAGGCTTTTTATAAAATTATCAATCCGGGGTTCAGGTCTCTTGGGGTGGGAGTTCTCCGTAATGATGTGTCGGAATACGGAGCGCAGATATCGCAATCTGTTTATAAGAGACATATCACCCTAACTGCCAAGCTGAAAAGGAATATTGACAACTTACTGGGTATCAAGTCGTACCAGTCTACCGATTGGCATTACGGCTTTGGCATGAATATCCGGTTTCCAAAAATGCCTTTCCTGATGTTAAACTACAGCCCTCATGAACAGTACAGGGAAACACCAATCAGCCGGAAGCTTTACGTTGTGAGGGTTCTGAATACCCGCTCATCTTATTCATATATAAATGGCGGGACAAGTCTGACAACCAGCCTGGGGTATACGAGGCAAAGTACTCTGTCGGGGGAGGATGAACTGGAACTTGGGCGCTTAAGCAATATATTATCTCTTTCAGAATCTCTAAGGTTAAAAAAGAAGTGGTTATTTAGTCTAAGCACTTCCTGGAATCGTATGCTGATCGATGAAAATCTGCGTAACTTGCTAAGTGCCAGCTTTAATGCCCGATATGAGGTGAATAAGAGGATCAATACCTTCGCTGGTTTTCAAAGGTTTCAGTCGCTTAACAAAGACAGCAGGAACAGGTTGCAGCTTGGGGGGAATTGGAAGCTTGAAAAATGGGGTGACATCAGTATAACTGCCGAACGGTTTTCCGGGCCGGTAAAGGATAGTCCCGGGGGAAAATATAGTGATATGATACTCCGGATGTCCTGGATGGTAAGTTTTTGATCAGAAGGGTATTAACTATTGCTTTATTAACTCTTCAATGTTACCGGCTACTTCAAGAGCAGCATTTCTGCCTGTATCTTCTAGTAAAATAGTTTTAGCTTTTTTGTCAATTAATCTGATCTCTATCTCTGAGCACATACTCTCTTCTATTTTGCCGTCCATCAGTCCCATGATGGGTGAGGCGAGGGCGGTTGCATCATCTCTTCGGGCGAATATCTCCAGCCTGTAATTGCGGTTCTCCATTACCAGTTCAACCTTTTCCTTTTCGATCAAGCATTTTATGAGCTTTGTTGAATTGTAGGTTGTGAACTGAAAAAGGCGATCATTAAGCCATATACCAGCAATGAATCCTACAAAAGAACTTCCCATCCATGGAATTTTTGCAACGCTCGACTTAAATGAGACTCCCGGCTGACTAAAATGGTTTGTCTGCATCCATGTATATGCGCTTGGGAAGGATTTTCCCCAGTCCTTTTCCATGTATCCCCGGCCTCCCGTGAAATCTATTTTTTCATTATTTATTATCAATGACCCTTCAATGGAATGATCCATACTAAGGATACCATGGTAACACTCCATAAATGGTACAAAAGAGTAGGGTCCCATTATTCCGGGAGAGGTGAAACTTGTGGGCCAGGGAACCTGATTGTTAAATTTCAAATGTCCTTCAATTGAAGGTAGATTGAGTTGTATTTGGTTGATTGAAAAAATACTGTCTAAAATCCTGATGTTGAATTTCTTCCTGTCAGGCTTGAATTCATCAATATCAAACTTGTGGTATTCTGCACTTTTATTTATTCCGTCAAGAACCTGGATGAAAGCTTGCTGTTGCCCATTTGCCGCCATGGCAATACCTGGGATAAATGCAAAAGCTTTGGTTTCATCAGGATTTACAATCTTATAATACCAGCCTTCAAAATAATTCTTTGTTTTGCCCCATCCATGGTACTGTTCAGGGCTGAAAAGAGAAGTGAATCGTTTAACTGTATTGATCAAAATAACATCTTTGTATATTCCAAAGTTATAATTTCCACTTAATAATATTAGGATAATAAATTGTTATATTAACAGCATGGAACAACGTGACTATATCCTCCGTGAGATTGAAAAAATTGGCAAGATGCTTTTAGGAATCATCGGAAAACTCAGAGCTAAAAAAGAAACAAAAGAATTTCATCACGGGCTTACCCTGGCAAATCAGGAATTTGAGGAGGAAACCGGAATGAGCCTGGAAATGCTAGTGCAAATGGATAATGCAAATCTTGAGGCATTTTTCAGGAATCATCCTGAGTTGAATGCAGAAAATCAGGAATTACTAGCAGATTTATTGATAGATATTGGAGAAGAGATAAGCAGTGAGCCTTCGGATTATCTCAGGCAAGCCAAATTAATACTTGAGAATATTGATAAGCAGGGCAAGGTTTTTTCAATGGAACGAGCTGGGAAACTGGAATATTTGTCGAAGAAGATCTCTCGAACGTTTCACCCATCCCCCCGGCCCTTGTGATTTCACCTATCCCCGAACCGTAGAGCTTTACCTATCCCCTAGCCCCTTTCCTTAAAAGGTATAGGGGAATTGGGTGTGTGCGGGTTTGGGTGTAATTTTGTTTTCTCCCCCTTCACCCTTTAAGGGAAGGGGGCCGGGGGGATGGGTGAACCAGCCATCAACCTTCTCACTTCCCATCACCACTCTTCCTGATGTTTTTAAAGTAGCGTATGCTGGACAAAGCAAGAGCCAGTCCAATACCAATATACACTATTGAAAGGTACTCTTTTGGCAGGGCTGAATGTTTAAGAATAATGCCCATAGTCATCATAACAGTAATCAGCAAGTAACTTTTTAGTGGCATAAAACCAAAGGCACAATACTTGCCTTCAATTTGATCTATGCGTTTCAGGTTCTTGCTTACTATACGGGAAAAACCAAAACGATCGATAATTATGCCAGCTATAACTCCTGTAAGAGCAAACCAAAGGCGGTTATTATGAGTTGAAGTATTTATCCATCCCGCAGCCAATGAAACAAGCATGATTCCTGTAAGCATCCACAGTAAACCTGACAGAGCAACCAGAACTGGTTTATGGACGCTGGGACGAAGCTTGTTTATTATTGTTTTAATGCTGATTTTCTTTTTGTGATTTGTATAAAACGGTAGGCTAAAATTACAATTTTAGTTCATTGACTTGTTTTTGGCAAGATGATATATTTACATCAATCAGATGATTTATTGCATTATTTATTGAGTATAACAGATTAATAATATGCAAGAGGAATATTCAAGCTACTCGATCTTTATGCTAATTTTGGGTAAAATTAATCCTATGAAAAAAATTATTCTTGCAACAGCAATTGTTTTTCTTTGTTTGTCTGTCAAGGGGCAAAGCTATGAACCGACCTGGGAATCAATTGATTCAAGAGCTATTCCGTCTTGGTTTGAGGATGCAAAGTTTGGAATATTTATTCACTGGGGAGTGTATTCGGTTCCTGCCTATCGACCATTAGAATCGGCAAAATATGCTTCATATGCAGAATGGTATTATGCCAGGGTGTATCAGAATGAAGCTAATGGGGGCAAGGCTTTTCATGAGAAGAATTATGGAAAGGATTTCGAATACCGGCAGTTTGCTCCGATGTTCAGGGCAGAGTTATGGGATCCTGATCTTTGGGCTGGTATGTTTAAAGATGCCGGGGCAAAATATGTTGTTCTTACAACAAAACACCACGATGGATTTTGTCTGTGGCCAACCAAGAGTCCGTATAAAAAAGGATGGAATGCAATGGATGTAGGACCAAAACGCGACCTCGTTGGAGACCTCAGCTCTGCAGTACGAAACAGCGGTTTAAAAATGGGGCTGTACTATTCAATCCCTGAGTGGGAAAGTTCCAAAACCCACAGGTCGGAAACTGGTTATCAAATCCCACTTGACCATGTTAAGAAATACAAAATACCTGAGGATGAGTATGTTGACAAGCACTTAATCCCTCAGCTTAAAGAATTAGTTACTAATTATAAACCCTCCCTGATTTTTTCTGATGCAGGTGAATGGGATGGGACTGAAGAGTATTGGAAAACAAAAGAGTTTCTGGCCTGGCTGTACAATGATTCTCCGGTAAAAAATGAGGTAGTTGTTAACGACAGGTTTGCTAAGGATATGCCGGGAAAACATGGTGATTATTTTTCCAGCGAATATCAGGATGCCAGTGTTGGGGAACATCCATGGGAAGAGAGCAGGGGAGTTGGCGGATCATATGGTTATAACAGAGCCGAGAATCTTGACGATTATCAATCATCCCGGGATCTGATAATCGAGTTAATTGATATTGTTAGTCGTGGAGGAAACCTGCTGTTGAATGTAGGGCCAACAGCTGATGGACGGATCCCTGTTATCCAGCAGCAAAGGCTTAGAGATATTGGCGATTGGCTAAGGGTTAATGGAGATGCTATTTATGGAAGCAGAAAGAGTAGCAAATACAGCAAGCAAGAGGATAATGGTGTTTATTATACCCAGGGTGAAGATGCTCTTTTTGCCATATTTACAAAATGGCCTGATGGGAAACTTGTGCTGAGTCTGGATAGTAAGATCAAACCAAAAAGTATCAGGATGCTTGGTGTTGATCAGGAAATTAAATGGAAAAAAGAAGAGTCGAAGCTCATAATCAGTTTGCCGCAACTTACAATCAATAAGGTACCATGTCTTCATGCATGGAGCTTGAAGATTGAGCTTGAGTAGTTTCGCGGCTAAAGATTTTATCCTGATTTATTTTTCCCACCTGGTTTTGCGCCATTCCCTCTGCTGTGTTTTGTCGAGGAATGTCCAGGCCAGTATGCGGCTCGATTTATTTCCCTGTCCCATTGGGATGGTCTCCACCTTCGTTGCTTTGGTTTCTTTGAGAGTGATATAAGCGCTCTTTAGGTGTGCTTGTTTGGATACCAAAGTTGAGAACCAAAAGCAGGAGTTTCCAAATTTCTTGCTTTCTTTTATCATTTTCCTGATGAACCATACCTCGCCTCCCTCACACCATAATTCCTGGCTTTTTCCTCCAAAGTTCAGTACTGCTTTATCGGGGGTTTTATGTTTAAGGTTTTTGAGTTTTCTAAGGGATTCAGCTTCGGCTTCTTTAGCAGAGGAGTGAAATGGTGGGTTGCAAATCGACAGATCAAACATCTCATCATGGTTAATCATACCATAGTAAATGTCTTTTGGGTTGGTTTGTAAGCGAAGCTCAACCTTTTCTTTTAGAGATGGGTTTTTTTCTATGATCTTTTTTGCTGATGCAAGAGCTACAGGATCAGTCTCCGATCCAACAGTTGTCCATCCATATAACTTATTGACAATTATGGGGTATACGCAACTTGCGCCAACTCCAATATCCAGGCATTTTATTTTTTCACCTCTTGGAATTCTTCCAAAATGACTTGCACCCAGTAAGTCGGCAATATGGTGGATATAGTCAGATCGGCCTGGGATTGGAGGACAGAGGTAATCAGAAGGGATGTCCCAGTAATCAATAAAATAGAAGTGTTTCAAGAGTGCTGTGTTCAGCATCCTCACCGCCTGGGGATCAAAAAAGTCTACCGAGTCGTCTCCAAACTTGTTGGGTTTTACGTACTTATCCAATTCAGGGCAGCTTTGTATAAGCTTCTTAAAATCATAGCGTTCCCTGTGAAGGCTTCGTGGGTGAAGCCTGGATTTTTCCTTTGGGTGTTCCTTCTTTTTGTCTTCCATCTGGATGGTGAAATTAATGAATTTAGATTCTCTTTATAATTGTATTATTTTTAAAGTTCGAAAATCAATTTAAAACCATGAAAAAACTACTCTTTCCATTATTAGCAGGACTATTATTACTTAGTAACTGTACTACTCCCCCTACTGAGCTTATAGGCGTCGATATGCCTGATATTACACAAACGAATAAGCACTATGTAGGTAACAAGGCGCCCCTTTTGACTACTCCTTTTATCAAACTTCCAATTGGCTCGATTGAGCCTGAGGGATGGGTAAAGAAGCAGCTCGAATTAATGGCTGATGGCTATTTTGGGCACCTTGGAGATATCAGTAAGTTCCTGATAAAAGAAAATAATTCCTGGCTCAGTGAGGATGGTTCCGGCGATCATGGCTGGGAGGAGCTTCCATATTGGTTAAAGGGATATAGTAACCTTGGATATATTCTCGGCAGGGAAGATATGATTGAGGAGACAAAAATCTGGATTGAAGCTGTTTTTAAAAGCCAGCAAGACGATGGCTGGTTTGGCCCTGATAAAGGTCGCACCGGAGCTGCAACCAGGCTTAAAGGCAGAGAGGATCTCTGGCCAAATATGATTATGCTTTTTATTCTACAAGACTACTATTCATGGTCGGAAGATGAAAGGGTTATTACCCTGATGACAAATTACTTCAATTACCTGAAAGGCGTGCCTGAGGATCAATTTCTCGTAGGATACTGGCCGGCAAACCGCGGCGGAGACTTACTGTATAGTGTTTATTGGCTATACAACCGAATCGGTGATGAAGAATTACTTACTCTGGCTGATAAAGTGCATAAAAAATCTGTTAACTGGACGGATGGGATTCCAAATTGGCACAATGTAAATATGTCGCAGAGTTTTGGCGAACCGGCAACTTATTATATGCAAACAAAAGATAAAAAATTTCTGGAGGCTCCTGAAAGGAATTTCAATGAAATACGAGAGCTCTACGGTCATGTCCCCGGTGGGATGTTTGCCTCTGATGAGAACTGTCGCGAAGGTTTCTTTGATCCCCGACAATCAGTTGAGACCTGCGGTATGGTTGAGATGATGCTGTCGACAGAGATTCTGTTCACCATTACCGGAGATCCTGTTTGGGCTGACCGCTGTGAAGATGTGGCTTTCAATTCTTATCCGGCTGCACTTACGGAGGATATGAAGGCACTAAGGTATATGACTTCCCCTAATATGGTGCAATCCGACAAAGCCCCAAAGAATCCGGGGATTCAGAATGGTGGTCCAATGTTCCAGATGAACCCTCACCGCCATCGCTGCTGTCAGCATAATCAAGGTCATGGTTGGCCGTATTATGCTGAACATCTGTGGCTTGCCACGGCCGATAATGGTTTGGCTGCAGCCTTATATTCAGCAAGTACGGTAAATGCCAAGGTAGGAAAAGGAGTTAATGTAAGTATCAAAGAGGAAACAAATTATCCTTTTGAAGAGGTGGTAGAGTTTGTTGTTAATCCTGATAAAAAAGTCAGTTTTCCACTATATCTGAGAATACCAACATGGTGTTCAAAGCCATCTGTTAAGATTAATGGCGAAGATCAAGAATCTAATTTCGTGCGTGGTTACATCAGGATAGAAAAAACATGGGAGTCTGGTGATGTTGTTACTCTTGGTATCCCAATGGCAATTGGAGTACGTACCTGGGAGAAGAATAAAAACAGCGTTTCCATTGATTATGGTCCGCTCTCATTCTCATTAAAAATTGATGAGAATTATGTTCGTGACGGCGGAACAGATGAATGGCCTGCATGGGAAATCTATCCGGCCAGCCCATGGAATTATGGTCTGGTGATGGACGACTTGCTGAAGAGCCTGGAGGTGGTTAAAAAATCATATCCTGATAATGACATGCCATTCACCCATGAAGGAGCACCGATTGAGATGAGGGTCAAAGGGAAGTTGATTCCGGAGTGGGGTGTTGATGAGACGGGGCTTGTTCAGGTATTACCCATGAGTCCGGTGGTTTCAGATCAGCCGGTTAAAGAGTTGACGCTAATCCCAATGGGGGCGGCCAGGTTGAGGATTAGTAGTTTTCCGTTGGTTCGGTAACGTACCCCCCTGTATCCCCCCTAGCCAGGGGGGAGGGAGCCCTTGTTGGGTCGGGTTTTACTCCGGCCCGTTGTCTAATACATTTTTTACCCGGCCTACTTCTCCGGTTTCTAGCTGGACTTTTATTCCGTGGGGATGATTTGGGGATTTGGTGAGTAGTCTTTTTACTATTCCTTCCGTCAGTTCGCCTGCACGTTGATGATATTTTTGCACAATCTCAACGGAAAATCCTGGTTGGATATTTTTTCTGATGGTGCCGTCTGTTGCATTTTCCATGATTCGGATAATTAGATTCTACCTGTGCATTGACGTACCCCCCTGGCCAGAGGGGAGGGAACTATATATAAACCTCTTTAAAATTAAATTCCACCTTGTCGAGGCCATCCAGCATCTTCTTATACTTGTCGTAAACCTCTTTGCTGAGGCTGCTACTTCCCAGGTTGAGGTCATAGATGGTTTTTATCCTGTTTTTCAGGGGCTTGGCGGAATCGTCTTTTACTTGTCCACCTCCTGATATACATCCTGATGGACAGGTCATTATCTCCAATAATACGAATTCACCTTTTCCTCTTTCTACCGAGTTGATGGTTTCGATTGCTTCACTGATACTACTTGTAGCTATCCA
>CAYXQX010000099.1:0-10076 GCA_964467485.1 uncultured Porphyromonadaceae bacterium
CACCGCCCGAAAAACCTTCATTTACAGAGCGACTGGTAAGACCTGAGTCGATTTCCACCAAGGCTTTTTTCTCCCTCATGAGCTTTAAAAAATCTGCTGAAGCTAAATCCGGAAGGCCTTTATATTTTCTATGCTCATTAACGGCAGTTCTCATAAAGTTAACCATTGATACTCCTGGAATTTCTACCGGATATTGAAATCCAAGAAAAATCCCCTCTTTGGATCGAACTTCCGGCAGCATTTCCAATAGATCTTTCCCCATATAGGTAACCTCTCCCTCATCGACCTTAAAAATATCTCTACCTGCGAGTACTGATGAGAGTGTGCTTTTTCCTGATCCATTTGGGCCCATGATTGCATGAACTTCACCTCGTTTAACTTCAAGATTTATCCCGGTGAGAATCTGTTTGCCCTCTATACTTGCCTTTAAATTTCTTATACTTAACATTTTTGGTATTACTGTTATATATTTATTTTGATAATATTATTTGTTAAAATCTGATCATCCAACACTACCTTCCAGACTTATCTGAAGGAGCTTTTGTGCTTCCACTGCAAATTCCATCGGGAGTTTATTAAGAACTTCCCTTGCATATCCATTTACAATCAACCCAATTGCTTTTTCCGTTTCAATACCTCTCTGGTTACAATAGAAAATCTGATCCTCTCCAATTTTAGAGGTAGTAGCTTCATGCTCCACTATAGCACTATTATTGTCTACCTCCAGATAAGGGAAAGTATGGGCACCGCACTGATCTCCCAAGAGAAGTGAATCGCATTGGGAAAAATTACGTGCATTTTTTGCATTTTTTGAAACCCTAACAAGTCCTCTATAGCTATTCTGGCTTTTACCCGCCGAAATTCCTTTTGATACAATAATCGACTTAGTATTTTTTCCAATATGGATCATCTTAGATCCTGTATCAGCCTGCTGAAAATTATTTGTTACAGCCACACTATAAAACTCTCCTACGGAATTATTACCTCTCAAAATACAGCTGGGATACTTCCAGGTAATTGCAGATCCGGTTTCCACCTGCGTCCATGATATTTTTGAGTTATTACCCATACATATACCACGCTTGGTAACAAAGTTGTAAACGCCTCCTTTACCTTCCTTATTTCCTGGATACCAATTTTGAACCGTACTGTATTTCACTTCTGCATTTTCCATTGCAATAATCTCAACAATAGCAGCATGGAGCTGATTCTCATCCCTTTGCGGAGCCGTACAGCCTTCAAGGTAACTAACATATGAATCATCATCAGCAATAATCAGGGTACGCTCAAACTGTCCGGTGTTGGCAGCATTAATCCTAAAATAAGTTGACAATTCCATTGGACATCTAACTCCTTTTGGAATGTAACAGAAAGAACCATCGCTAAAAACAGCAGAGTTAAGTGCTGCAAAATAATTATCTCTGTATGGAACCACAGAACCCAGATATTTCTTCACCAAATCCGGCTGCTCCCTAACAGCCTCACTGAAAGAGCAAAAAATTATTCCTCTTTCTGCCAAAGTATCTTTATAAGTAGTCTTAACAGATACACTGTCGATAACGGCATCAACCGCCACTCCTGTCAAATGTTTCTGTTCATCGAGGGGTATGCCAAGCTTATTGAAGGTATCCAACAATTGAGGATCAACCTCATCCAAACTATTCAAAGACACTTTCTGCTTTGGGGCTGCATAATATATAATGTCCTGGTAATTTATCTCAGGAATTATAAGATGTGCCCAATCAGGCATTTCCAT
The DNA here is from genome assembly GCA_964467485.1 of uncultured Porphyromonadaceae bacterium. Classification (GTDB taxonomy): domain Bacteria; phylum Bacteroidota; class Bacteroidia; order Bacteroidales; family UBA12481; genus JAUVKA01. The sequence goes on from CAYXQX010000099.1 coordinate 1,757, forward strand.
CGTTTCCCAGTATTTGAACGCCTTAAGCCTATACTCAAGCATCCAATCCGGCTCATTCTTTTTTGCAGATATCAACCTCACAACATCCTCATTTAACCCCTTCGGGATTAAATCATTTTCAATATCAGTAACAAAACCGTATTTATATTCCCCTCCTGTTACTTCACTGAGTATTTTATCCTGTTCGCTATTCATTGTTTTCCTTCTTCAAAAACGCCCACAATTGGGCTGCAAAATTATTTAGAATTTTTCTAAATAGAAAGCAAAAATACAAAAAGCAAAACTATTAATCCTAATAGAATTAGAAGTAGTATTTTAGTAGCACTTCAAAAGAATGAGCATGAGTGAAAATAGCAAACAAAAAACTATTAAAGACCTGGGTGAATTTGGCCTTATCCATCATTTAACAAAAGATATTGTCACACGACATGACGGAACACGAAAAGGTATCGGGGATGATGCTGCGGTAGTTGACTCGGGTAATAACGAAATAGTCATTACCACCGACTTATTACTTGAGGGGATTCATTTTGATCTCACCTACGTCCCTCTGAAACATCTTGGCTACAAAGCTGTTGTTGTAAACCTCTCTGATGTTGCAGCAATGAATGCAATTCCACAACAAATAACTATCAGCCTGGGTATATCATCAAAAATGAGTCTTGAAGCCATTGAAGAACTATATGCCGGGATTAAGCTTGCCTGCACCACATATGATGTTGATCTTGTTGGTGGGGACACCAGTTCCAGTCTAACTGGTTTGGTTATCAGCATTACAGCTATCGGCAATGCAGCACCTGGAACGGCAATTTATCGTAGTGGAGCTAAGGAAAATGATTTGATATGCGTTAGTGGTGATTTGGGAACCTCATATATGGGCTTGGTACTTCTTCAAAGGGAGAAAAAAATATTTGAAGACGACCCTTCTATTCAGCCCAGGCTAGATGGTTATCAGTACCTTATTGAAAAGCAATTAAAGCCAGAAGCTCGTTTTGATATTTTAAAAATCCTGAAGGAACTAGAGATCCGCCCCAGTGCAATGATTGATGTTTCAGATGGCCTGTCGTCTGATCTTCTCCATTTATGTCATGAATCAAAAGTTGGATGCAAGATATATGCCGATAGAATCCCCATTCACCCTGAGGTTGAAAATCTTGCTAACCAGATGAACATAGGCTCCTTAGTTGCAGCATTAAATGGAGGGGAAGATTATGAACTATTATTTACTATACCGGTTGACCAGTTTGAAAAAATAAAAAACGAAGTTAACATCAGCGTTATAGGCCATATAACTGATGCATTGGATGGTAACAATTTAGTTTTGAGTGATGAGAACACCGTACCTCTTACTGCTCAAGGCTGGCGAGCTGAAAATGGCTGGTAGCTTAATCCTAAGCTCCAGCCTATTAGTCTTCTAAATATCCTTTAATAATACCCCGCTTGGATTTACTGATAAAGCCTACAATTTCATCACGATCTTCAGATGCCGGTAATATTTTAATTATTTCCTCCAAAGCCTGTGTGGTATTTAAACCCTGGTTATAAATCATCCTGTATACCTCGTGAATCTGATCAATTCGTTTATTTTCAAATCCTCTTCTCCTCAGTCCAATAACATTTAAACCTGTGTACTGAACCGGATATCTTCCAGCCATCACAAAAGGGGGAACATCCTGCCCAACCATTGAGCCTCCTTGCACCATAGTGTAAGCTCCAATATTGACAAATTGATGAACCCCCACCATCCCACCAATGTATGCAAAATCCCCAACTGTTATTTCGCCCGCCAAGTTTACGCTATTGACAAGAATAACACTATTACCAACAACACAATCATGGGCAACATGCACATATGCCATTAGAAGGCAATTATTCCCAACTTTTGTATGGCCTAATGCAGCAGTTCCCTTATTAATAGTAACACATTCTCTAATCAGAACATTATCCCCAATCAAAGCGAGGGTTTCTTCCCCTCTATACTTCAAATCCTGTGGGATTGCAGATATCACAGCACCTGGAAAGATATTACAATTCTTACCAATTCTGGCACCGTCCATAATAGTAACATTAGGTCCAATCCAAGTCCCTTCACCAATTTCAACATCACCTGAAATAGTTGTAAAAGACTCAACTGTAACACCCTTAGCTATACGGGCTTTAGAATCTATATTTGTAAGGGGATGAATCATTTGAAAACTATTTGTTTTTTACTATTTGTGCCATCATTGTTCCTTCGGCAGCCAATATTCCGCCCACGAAAGCCTGCCCTCTCATCTTAGCAATCCCTCTTCTGATTGGCTCAATTAATTCAAGACTAAAGATCAATGTATCTCCTGGAACGACTTTTCTTTTAAATCGAACATTATCAATTTTGAGAAAATAGGTGCTATATTTTTCGGGTTCTTCAACTCCTGATAAAACCAGGATACCACCGCATTGGGCCATTGCTTCAACCATCAGGACACCTGGCATAACCGGTTCGTGTGGAAAATGCCCCACAAAAAACGGTTCATTCATAGTTACATTTTTCTGTCCGATAACCCTTGTTTCCGACAATTCAAGTATTCGATCAATAAGTAAAAAGGGTGGTCTGTGAGGCAGCAAGCCCATTATATCTTTAATATCGTAAAGAGGTGGTTTTGAAGGATCCGGAACAGGTGCTATACTTCTGTTCTTCTCTTTAATGATAGCCTCTTTAATAAGATGTGCAAAATTAACATTAGCCTGATGACCACATCTTGTAGCAATAATCTTTCCCTTCAACCTTGTTCCAACAAGGGTAAGGTCGCCTATAAGATCCAATAGTTTATGCCGGGCAGGTTCGTTGGAAAAATGGAGTTTAGTATTACTCAAGATTCCTTGCGATCTCACACCGATTCTTGGCTTATTGAATAAATCTGCAATTCTATCAAGTTCTTCTTGCTCCACCTCTCTATCAAGAACAACAATTGCATTATCCAGGCTTCCTCCTTTTATTAAATTATTTTTCCAAAGAAACTCAAGTTCCCTGAAAAAGACGAATGTCCTGCTGGGAGCAATATTGTCGGCAAATTCATCAAGACTATTAATTGAAGCGAATTGATTACCTAGCACAGCTGAGTTATAGTCGATCATAACACTGGCGGAATACTCATCAGCCGGCAGAGCCATTAGCTCTACTCCACTATCCTCATTCTTGTATACAATAGGCTCCTTAATTTCGAAATATTCTCTATCAGCATTCTGTTCCACAACGCCAACTTCACTAATCGCTTCAACATACTTTATTGCGCTCCCATCCAGAATTGGCATTTCGGGGGCATCAAGCTTAATAATTGCATTATCTATCCCCATACCAGTTAGGGCTGAGAGGGCATGTTCCACAGTACTAATTCTCACATCATTGCATTCAAGAACAGTACTTCTGGAAGTATCAACCACATACTCAACCAGGGCTTTTACTACCGGATTACCCTCGATATCAACACGCTGAAAAAGAATTCCTGAGTTTTCTGCACCAGGATGAATAGACGCATTTACCATCAGTCCCGTATGCAAGCCCGTACCCTTAAAGTAAAAAGCTTTTGCTATAGTCTTTTGTTTAGTCATGTATTTGGTACAACAAGAATGTAAAAATAGGCTTTTGGCGCGAAGAACAAAGAACCATTTGAATTATTCTGATTTAGGTTTATCCAAAGCCTCCTCAAGTTTACAAATTCGCTCCTGTAGATCTGGTAATTTCTTAAACAGCACATATGACCTTTGATAGGGCATCACATCGAAACTAGGGGATCCTTGCTGAATCGACCCCTCCTTTTTTATAGACTGCGCCAATCCTGATTGGGCAGCAATCTTTGTTCCATCCGCAATGGTAAGGTGCCCTACAATGCCAACTTGCCCACCTATCATACAGTTTTTACCAATTTTGGTTGACCCTGATATTCCGGTTTGAGCTGCAATAACTGTATTCTCTCCAACCTCAACATTATGTGCTACCTGGATCAGATTATCCAGCTTCACTCCTTTTCTGATAATGGTTGATCCAATGGTTGCCCTATCAATGCAAGTATTAGATCCAATCTCCACATTATCCTCTATAATAACATTACCTATCTGAGGCACTTTAGTAAAATCGCTTCCGGTTTGTGGTGCAAAGCCAAAACCATCTCCACCAATTACCACACCAGAATGAATAAGACAATTTTCACCAATTCTCGAATTATGATGAATCTTAACCCCTGAAAAAATCACAGAATTATCTCCGATAGTAACATTTTCACTGATATATACGTGTGGAAATATTTTAACGTTCTTCCCAATCCTGGCTCCTCTACTCACATAGCTAAAAGCTCCAATATATGCTTCATCGCTCACATCCGCCTCTGGAGAAACCCATGAAGGCTCTTCTATCCCACTTCTATCAGGAATTTGCTCCAGCATAGACAACAGTTTGGCAAGTGATCGATATGGATCCTTAACCCTTATCAGGGTTAAATTCAGAGGTTTTTCCAATTCCAACTCCTTCGAAACAATAGCAATAGTGGCTTTTGTTGTGTAAAGGAACTTTGTATATTTAGGATTTGACAAGAAAGTAAGGGTACCAGGTTTTCCTTCCTCAATACGAGATATATTGGAAACAATATCTTCCGGATTACCTTCAATCTTTCCGCCAAGTATTTGGGCAATTTGAAGAGCGGTATATTTCATTGTTGCAAGGGTAATATATTAGTACGTTCCAAGGTAAAATTTATTGCGCGTTATGCTCAAGCCATTTAGGGCAACAAAGAAAGTATTTATTGTCAGCCCTTGAAAGCATTGCCGGATTAATGATATCACTCGCTTCGGTTAAATCAATAAGTCTTCCTGAATTATCCCAGAACTTAACCTGGTCATCTACTTCATTGTATGCACTGTTTGAGACCATACCGGTAAAAACTAAGTAATTGACAGATTCCATATCCCAGGCAAGCTTTTCCCTCACCTTTTGTTTGAGATCATTAATCCTCTCCTCACTGAAAGGGGAGCGCTGGATTTCTATTCTCAATAAACGACGATTAAGCAGGCTCTCAGATAAAATTGCCAGCACAGGATCGGAATGATCCTTCCAAACTTTTAAAGCTGATAGAATATCATTATCATCCAATTCTGAAAAAACCTCAATAAACTGCAAAGGCTCTTCCTTCATATTCAGTCCTTTTTGTCCGGCCTGTAGAAAAATTGATAAGGCCGGAGTAGCAAAAAGATTTTCTCCATTCTCAGTCAATTCTCTTGCTCGTTTCAAGGTTCTAACCAGCATATTTTCAGCCACAATAACTGTTTTATGAAAGTATACCTGCCAGTACATCAATCTTCTTGAAATCAGGAACTTTTCTATTGAATATATCCCTTTACGATCAACAACAAGTTGGTCATCAATAACCCTAAGCATCTTTATAATCCGTTCAGATCCAACTACTCCCTCGGTAACACCGGTAAAGAAACTATCCCGTCGAAGATAATCCAAACGATCCATATCCAACTGGCTAGAAACCAGCTGATGGAGAAATTTCTGTTTATGCTTGCCGGTGAATATCCCAATGGCATTATCTAGTTGTCCATTGAATTGCTTATTAAGTTCCTGCAGGTAAATCAGAGTAATTGATTCATGGTTGCAGTCCTCAATAAGAGTATTCTCCAATGCGTGGGAGAAGGGACCGTGCCCAATATCATGTAACAAGATAGCTGCAAGAGCTCCAACCCAGTCCTCACGTCCAAGCTCATATCCTTTTCTTTGTATCACCTCGAGGGCAGTGTGCATTAAGTGGGTGCTCCCCAAGGCATGCTGAAAACGTGTATGCCCTGCCGCCGGATACACATAGAAAGTAAGTCCCAATTGCCTTATTCTTCTCAATCTTTGAAACCAAGGGTGCTCCACTAAATCAAAAATAAGATCATCAGGAAGTGAGATAAAACCGTAAACCGGGTCATTAATTATCTTATGCTTATTATGGAAATTGTTTTTCACTTTTAAAAAAGTTTTTTAAATATATGATTAACAGACGAAAATACAGAATTTCCTGAGCACCTAGGGTATTACAGTAAAATAAATACCGGATAGTTCTTATATATATCTATAGTTTTGCAGTTTACCCATAAATATGTATTTTTGCACGCGAAAAGTAGGGACTTTGATTTAAAGGGGACAGAAGTCCCCTATTTTTTGATCCTGATAAATGGTTAGAAAGGAAGACATAGAAAAGATCATAATAGGAACGATAGAAGGCACAGACGCCTTTATCGTTGATGTAGACGTGAAGCCCGGCAACCTGATACGCGTTTTTGTGGATGAACCATCAGGGATTTCCCTCGATGAGTGCATTAGAATAAGTAAAGAGATTGAATCGGGTCTTAACAGGGAAGAAGAAGATTTTGACTTACAGGTTTCTTCACCTGGCCTTGAAAACCCTCTTTTAGTTCTTTCTCAATACATTAAAAATATCGGGAGAGAGCTTAAAGTTGAAACTCTCGACAAGCAGCGCTTTGTTGGTGAGCTCATTAGTGCTGATCAAATCGGAATCAGCCTCAAGGCTAAAATCAAGGTTAAGCTTGAGGGGAGTAAAAAAAAGAAGACCGATCTTCAATCTATCAGTTTAAAGTTTGAAGAAATTAAGAGTGCGAAAGTTAATTTACAATTTAAAGGCTAAAAATTGTTGCAATGGAAAATGTAAACTTGATAGATACCTTCTCGGAGTTTAGGGAACTTAAAAGCATTGACAGGGCAACGATGATGTCTGTCCTCGAGGATGTTTTCCGCAGTTTACTGGCCAAAAATCATGGCACAGACGACAACTTTGATGTGATTATTAACGTGGATAAAGGTGATTTTGAAATTTGGAGAAACCGAGAAGTTGTAGAGGACGGAGAAGTTACTGACTCTAACCTTGAGATATCTCTTTCCGAAGCCACAAAAATTGATAATGACTACGAAGTTGGAGAAGAAGTTTCTGACGAGGTTAAGCTTGAGGATTTTGGCAGGAGATCTATACTGGCCTTGCGGCAGAATTTAACCTCCAGAATTTTGGAACTGGAGAAAGACCATCTTTTTAATAAGTACAAAGATAAAATCTCGGATATCATCACTGGTGAGGTTTACCAAGTATGGAATCGGGAAATGCTACTGCTTGATGATGAAGGCAATGAGTTGATAATGCCTAAAGCTGATCAGATTCCATCCGACTATTTCAGAAAGGGAGATACAGTAAGAGCCGTTGTTGTGAGGGTTGAAATGAAGAATAATAATCCTTTGATTATTGTGTCAAGGACAACACCTTTATTCTTACATAGGCTATTTGAACTTGAGGTTCCTGAAATCTTTGATGGTCTGATCACTATAAAAAATATTGTAAGAATCCCTGGTGAAAGAGCAAAAGTAGCAGTGGAATCTTACGATGAAAGAATTGACCCGGTAGGTGCCTGTGTAGGCATGAAGGGTTCTAGAATCCATGGAATCGTAAGGGAATTACGAAATGAGAATATTGATGTGATTAACTTCACCAATAACCTCCAGTTATTTATTCAGCGTTCTTTAAGCCCGGCAAAAATTTCTTCCATCAAGCTAAATGAGGAAGATCAGCGTGCTGAGGTTTTCCTAAAACCAGAAGAAGTTTCTCTGGCTATTGGAAAGGGAGGTTTGAACATCAAGCTGGCAAGTATGTTAACAGGATATGAGATTGATGTATTCCGTGATGTCATCGAGGACGATGATGAAGACATTGACCTCGAGGAGTTTGCTGATGAAATCGAAGGTTGGGTACTTGACGAACTAAAAGCTGTCGGATGCGATACCGCAAAAAGTGTATTAGAAATTTCTTCACAGGAACTTCTGAAAAGAACGGATCTTGAAGAAGAAACTATCCGGGACGTTATGAAGATTTTAAAATCAGAATTTGAATAATAAGAATAATTATTATTTCAGTTTTAGATTTAAACAAAAACAGTCAAAATAGTAGTTAATAATATATGGCTAAGGTTAAAAGACTAAGCAGAGTTGCACGGGATTGTAATGTGGGGATCAATACGATTGTTGAGTTCTTGAGCAAAAAGGGATTTGAAATCGATAGTAGCCCCAATTCCAAAATACCCGAGAATGCTCTTGACCTGGTCATGAATGAATTCCAGCAAGACCAAACAGCAAAACGGGAAGCCGAAAAATTCACTCAGGAGCACCGTCATGAATCCAGAACATCTGCAGCAGACGACGAAAGGGATGAACAAGTAGAAGCCTCAGTTGATGAAGAGCCGGAACAAGAAGAAGTGCTTTTGATAATTGACAAGGGTATTGGTAAGGAAACGATAAAATCTA